>NZ_PKFA01000003.1:0-75530 GCF_002919275.1 Thermocrispum sp.
CCCCCGTCCACCACAGGGCGCGGTGCGTCGGCGTAGGGTCCTCCTCCGGAGGTATGCCCAGGTCGACGTCTTCCGGCGGTGCCGCTGTCGCCGGGTCACGGTCGGGCACGATGGTCACCGCCGCATACGGGTTCACCACGCCGTAGCCGAGGCTGTCGTGCGGCAGTGCCGTCGACGGGTGGTCGGCGGAGATCCGCAGCCGCTGGTCGACGTCCTCGGCGGGCAGCTCAGGGTGATGTGCCCGGACGAGCGCGGCCACTCCGGCGACGTAGCCGACGGCCAGCTGAGGCGAGGAGGCCACCCGATGTCCCTTGCCCTCCGGTCCCACCCCGATGAGGTTCACCGCGGGGGCGGCCAGCGTGGGTTCGGCGCCCAGGGCGGCGTTCGACGGCCCGTCTTCACCGATCGGTGCCACCGCCACCACGCCGGGCAGCCGCGCCGGGAAGGCGAGCTGACCCGGTTTCGGTGTCGCCGCTGACGCCACGACGAGCACGTCGTGGTCGTACGCGTAGTCCACCGCCGCCCGCAGCGCCGGAATGCCCACGGTGGCCACCAGGCCGACCGCGATGACCTTGGCACCTGCGTCCGTGGCTTCCTTGATGCCCACCGCGATGGCCTCGGCGAGCGCTGTGTGGTTCTGGATCTTGGGCGGGTCGTCGTCCACCCGTACCGGGAAGATCGTCGCTTCCGGGGCCAGGCCGGCGAACGGCACGTGTGGGTCCGGGTCGGGGCGCGCCGCGATCAGTGCCGCGATGAACGTCCCGCTGCCGAAGCAGTCACCGTCACCGGTCTTCACCGCGCTGCCGGGGAGCAGGCTGATGCCGGGCAACACCGCTCCGCGGAGGGTAGGGGCCTTGCCGCTGACGCCGGTGTCGACGACGCCCACGACGATCCCGCGGCCCTTGGTCAAATGCCACACACGCTCGGGCGCCATCCGTTGCTGCGCCCACGACTTCTGCTTGATCGGGATCACCGACGGCGGCGTGCACTGACCGACCACGCCGCCGTCCTGCGCGAACGCGGGCAATGGCGCCTGGGTCAGCGCCATCCCCAGTGCCGCCGCGGCCGCGCAGCCGCGCAGCCTTCTGCTCACGCCGGTTCCTCCGTCCATCCGATCTGCAGTCCGACTCCGCCCCGCCGGGTGACCAGCACGGCGCGGCCCGGCGGGAGCTGCTTGCCGCGCTGGCCGTTGAGCAGGGGCATCTCGTTGGGCGGCATGGACAGCGCCAGCTCCGGCGTGTTGGACTCCTGCAGCCGCCGGGTGACCGGTTCCATCGTGGTGCGGCTCGATCCGGCCGCGGCCCGCGCCATCACCATGTGGAAGCCGATGTCGCTCGCCTGCGGGATGAGCTCGATCATCGCCCCGAACGGCCCGCTGGCGTGACCGAGCAGCAGGTCGTAGTCGTCGACCACGACGAACATCTCCGGTCCGCTCCACCAGTCCCGTTTGCGCAGCCGGGCGGGGCTGATGTCGGAGCCGGGCACGCGGCGTCTGAGCTCGCCGGTCAGCTCCGCGACCTGATCCTCGGCGGCCGGGGCGGACACCGCGACACCGCGGCGGTACGCCTCGGGGACGACGTCGATCAACCCGCGCCGGGGGTCGACCAGCAGGATCTGCGCCTGCTCGGGCGAGCACGCCGCCACGATGGACCTGATGATCAGCCGCAGCGCCGCCGTCTTGCCGCTGCCGCTGTCGCCGACGATGGTCAGGTGCGGTTTGGTGCCGAAGTCGTGCCAGACCGGCTGCAGGTCGAGCTCGCCGAGGCCGAGCGGGATCCTCGGCCCCGGCATCGTGGGCGGCGGCAGCTGCTCGGCGGGCAGCACGGTGGGCAGCACGGTGGGCAGCATCCGCACTGCGGGAGCCCGGTCCGCACGCCAGGATTCCGCGACCGCCTCGGTCAGCTCGCGGGTCGCCTCGGCCAGGCCCTGATCGGTGCACCGTCCGTCGATGCGCGGCACACCGGACAGGAAATGCTTCAGGTCCGGCGTCATGCCCCGACCGGGGATCTGCGGGATCTCGCCCGCCTTGCGCATGTTGATCATCGAGTCGATCTTGTCGCCGAGCCGCAGTTCCAGCCGGGTGCCGAACTGGTCACGCAGTGCGCTGTGCACGTCGGACCACCGGTTGGTGGTCACCACCAGGTGCACGCCGAACGACAGGCTGCGGGCGGCCAGCTACCGCAACGACACGTCGAACTGCTCGAACTCGGAGCGCAGCGCGCCCCAGCCGTCCACCACCAGGAACACGTCGCCGTGCGGGTCGTCGGCGAACTCGCCCCCTGGCCCGCCGCTCCCGGTACTCGTTCATGCTCTGCACGTCGTGTTCGGCGAACCGGCGTTCCCGGTCGGCGAGCAGCGACTGCACTTCCGCGACGGTGCGGGCCACCCGCTCCTCCTGCATCCGGGTGGCGACCCCGCCGACGTGCGGAAGCTTCTCCAGCGGGCCGAGCGTCCCACCACCGAAGTCCAGGCAGTAGAACTGGACCTCCTTCGGCGTGTGGGTCAGCGCGATGGAGCAGATCAGGGTGCGCAGCAGGTTGCTCTTGCCGGACTGGGGCGCCCCGGCGATGCCGACGTGCCCGCCCGGCCCGGACAGGTCCACCACATACAGGTCGCGGCTCTGCTCGAACGGCTTGTCCACCACGCCCACCGGGACGCGCAACCTGCCGAGGCCCTGCCAGTCCATCGCCTGCAAGCCGCGGTCCGGATCGCTGACCAGCGGGGGCAGAAGCTGGTCCAGCGTCGGCGGGTCGGCCAGCGGCGGCAACCAGACCTGATGCGCGGGCGGGCCGACGCCCACCAGTTTCTCCGCGGCCACGGTGAGCACCGACTCGCCGGTTTCCTCTCCCTCGTCCGGGGTGGCGGGTGCAGATGGTGCCGGCGCCTGGGGAAGGGCCACCCGCCCCACGTTGAACGGCACGACCTGTTGCCGCACCTCCTCCCGCCGCTGCTCACGAGTCCGCCTGCGGTAGGGCCCCGAGACGTCGGCGGCCTTGAACCTGATCAACGTCGCCACGTCGCTGCGCAGGTAGCCGTTGCCGGGCGCG
This sequence comes from Thermocrispum sp., assembly GCF_002919275.1. Classification (NCBI taxonomy): domain Bacteria; kingdom Bacillati; phylum Actinomycetota; class Actinomycetes; order Pseudonocardiales; family Pseudonocardiaceae; genus Thermocrispum; species Thermocrispum sp. The sequence continues at coordinate 3,048 of NZ_PKFA01000003.1, forward strand.
TTGGGCAGCTGGTAGGCGTCCGGGACGCCGATCACCGACCGGGACTCCATGGCCGAGAACGTGCGCAGGCCGATGCGGTAGGACAGATGGCTCTCCAGTTTGTGCATCTTGCCGTCCTCGATGCGCTGGCTGGCCAGCAGCAGATGCACGCCGAGCGACCGGCCGAGCCTGCCGATCATCACGAACAGCTCGCTGAACTCCGGGTGCGACGTCAGCAGCTCACTGAACTCGTCGACGATGACGAACAGCGTGGGCATCGGGTCGAGCGGGGTGCCGGACAGCCGCGCCTTCTCGTACTCCAGCAACGAGCTGTAGCCGGTGGCGCGCAGGAACTCCTGGCGGCGCTGCAACTCGCCCTGCAGTGCGTCCTGCATGCGGGTGACCAGCGTGGCCTCCTCGGCGAGGTTGGTGATCACCGCCGAGACGTGCGGCAGATCCTCCAGGCCGAGGAAGGTCGCGCCACCTTTGAAGTCGACCAGGACGAAGTTGAGGATCTCCGACGAGTGCGTCATGGACAGCCCGAGCACCAGCGTGCGCAGCAGCTCGGACTTGCCGGATCCGGTGGCGCCGATGAGCAGCCCGTGCGGGCCCATGCCCCCTGCGCGGACTCCTTGATGTCCAGTTCGATCGGTGTGCCGCTTTCGGTGATGCCGATCGGGATGCGGAACCGGTTCCTGGTCAGGCCCGCGCGGGCCTGCTGGGTCTGCGCCGGATCCCACGTCTCCAGATCGTCGATGCCGAGCAGCTGGGGCAGTTCGAAGTTGGCCACCATCGGTTCGGAGACGTCGGTCGTCCCGCCCAGCCGGTACGGCGCGATCGTGCGGGCCAGCGCGGTGGCCTTGGGAATGCTGAGCTGGTCCGGCACGCACATCGGGGTGCGGCTCTCCTGGCCGGTGCGGTCGGTGCGGACCATCTCGACCTTCTCCTCGGTGACGTCCAGCCGCAGGGTGGCGCGGCCAATCCCGGGCACCGAGTCGTCCAGGTCGAGCACCGCAGTGTTGCGGTACCCCGTGCCCGCCAGCCGGGACTCGGCCGACACCTCCACGCCGTCCAGCACGATCACCACGTAGGGCTCGTCCGCGCTGGGGGAGGCCGCTGCCTCGAACCGGCCGCGATCGCTCAGTTCTGCGTCCAGCAGCTCGGTGGGCGCGTCGACCCCGTCGGCCAGCAGCCGGACGGTGCCTGCACCGTCCTGCTCGACCGGGTGCTGGGAGTGCGGCAGCCACTTCACCCAGTCCCACAGCTCGGCCCTGTCCTGGCTGGCGCACACCGCGATGCGCAGGTCCTCCGGCGAGTGGAACGTCGCGAGCTGGGCCAGCATCGCCCTGGTCATGGCGCGGACGACGGAGATGTCACCGCTGAACTTCACGGTGGAGAAGCCGCGCAGAAACAGCGACGTCGGCAGGTTCGCCACCGTGCTGTGCGCGTTGATGAACCTCCGCAGCGCCCGCGCGGAGAGCGGTTCGAGGTCGGAGATCGGCTTGGAGCTGACCGGCGAGATCTGCAGGGCCAGCCGCTGGGTGCCGGTGCCGATGCGGACCTCGGCGAAGTCGCCGTGTGCCGCGCGCCGTTCCCACAGCCGCCCGGACATGGCCACCGACCACAGCCCGTTCGGGTCCGGGTGCCGCCAGGCAAGCGATTCCCGCTGCTTCTCGGCGCTCTTGCGGACCTGCACCCGGATCTGGCTCAGGTCGCCGGACACGACGACGAACTCCAACGTCGCCGGACACGAGCAACCGGTCAGCCATCATGATCGCTTGCTTTCGCGCTGCCGGATCCTCTTGCATGTGGTTCCCGGGCAGGGATGGCCTGCCAAAGTCCACCGCGGCAGGGACTTGCGGCCCTCGTCGTCGTCCTTGCGGCGGACGACCGTTGCAGTCATGGGCGAGGAGGCCAGCCACCGGCCTGCCCGGATGACCCAGTGGTTGCGGCTGCTCAGGTCCCGGAACGGGCTGGTGCGCACGGCGGACCGCATCGAGGCTGCCGTGGTGGGTTTCTGCGTGACGGCCGCGCTCGGCGCCTTGCCGGTCGTGGGCGTCATCGGTTCCACCGTGCACGCGGATCTGCTGGAGCAGGCGGATCGGCAACGGGCGGAGAGCCGACCGACGATCGCGACGCTGGTCAGCGACGCACCACCAGCCCATCCGGGGACGGTCGCCCCGGTGAGCGCCCCGGTGGAGTGGACCGCAGCCGGGGGCCGCCACACCGGAACCGCGCACGTGCCAGCGGGGTCGAAGGCGGGCGTCACAGTGACGGTGTGGGTGGACGGCCGGGGGGAACGGGTGCCGCAGCCACTCACGGACGAAGAAGCAGCACTGAATGCGGCGCTCAACGCGACGCGGATGTGGCTCGGCTTCGTCGCGCTGCTGGCGACCGTCTGTTGCCTGGGGCATTGGCTGCTCAACCGTCGGCGATATGCCGCGTGGGCAGCAGAATGGCATCGGGTGAGCCGGACGTGGGGCACGAACTGAGTCATCCACGTCCGCGGTCGGTGAGGACGATCAGCCGACAGTCAGCGCCGGAATGATCGCGAAGAGTCCTCTCGACGGCTCGGGCCGAAATCGAGCGACCGGTCAATCGTCACTGCCCGACAGAACCATGATTCCGGTGGTGTTGCCGCCGGAATCGGTGATCAGGACGCACTCGCCGACGCCGGGTTGTGATGTCGATGTGGGTTCCGCAACGATCTTCGCGCCGGTTCGGACGCCCCGCCGGGCGCTGGCTGCCACCCGAATCAATTCGCCGTCGACGGCACGAGCACGGTCGGCGCCGAAGACGAAATGCACGACGGCCTGAATCATGGCGTCGTCCTTCGACGATCACGACGTCCTGCCTGGCTGCTACCGCTGACGTTCGTGCGTATCGGTGATCGGGCTCACCGAAGCTCATTCACGACATCCGTGCCGAACACGACCACTACGACACGGCAGGTCCGGGCACGGCTTGCTACTGCCGAACGTGCCAATTTTCTGGAGCTTCCCGATCGTCCGGGGCCTGATGGCGGGAAAAGAGGTCTTCGACACCGATCCGTGACATGAGCGGCCGCGCCTGGCGGCGGCGCAACGCGCCCAAGAATCTGCGCAACCGAAAGCCGCTCTCGGAGGAAGAAGTGGCATTTTCGGATACCGCATGAGACCAGCTGCTGACAGAATGTCACCATGTCCAGGCTGAGATGGTGGGCCATCGCCACGGTGTGGGCAGTGGGGGTCGCTGCCGTGGCACACATGGTCACGGCGTTCGTGCTGTCCGGGTGGGAGACGGCCGCCATCGTCGCGGACATCATCGCCGCGATCGCGGCCGTGGTGGGGACCGTGCTCTCCGTCCACGTGCTGCTGACCAACAAGGACGGGGTCGTGCTGGCGCCGCCGAAGGCCGGCGATCCCGAACACTGGATGGTTCCGCGAGACGAGGTCGACCAGGTCGTGCACGCCGCGTGCGGGGAAGGGCGCCGCACGGTCGGGATCGTGGCCGGGCTGCACGGCGGTGGCGGGGTCGGCAAGACCGTTGTCGCGCGCCTGGTCAGCAAGAACAAGCAGATCGAGAAGAGATTCGGCAGCCGGGTGTACTTCGTGACGATCGGTCGCGGGGTCCGCACCCGCTCGGAGATCGCCGCCAAGGTCGCGCAGGAGTTCCGCAGGATCACCGGCAGGACCATCGAAGGTCAGGACCCGGTGCAGATGGGCATGAAGCTGGGCGAGTGGCTGGAGCGGCGGCCGCGGTCACTGCTGATACTCGACGACGTCTGGGCCGGCGAACAGCTCGAGCCGTTCCTGCAAGGTGCGCGCGACCGCTGCGTCCGGCTGGTCACCACCCGCAATCCCGACGTGCTGCCTGCCGACGCGCGGCGCATCACCGTGGACCGCATGACCGACAAGCAGGCACGAGAAGTGCTCAAGCACCAGCTCGGCGACCAGCTGCCCGGCGCATGTGTCGAGGAACTGCTGGCGGCGACCGGGCGATGGGCGCTGTTGCTGCGGCTCACCAACGAATACATCAGGACCTTGACAGACACCGGTATTCCCGCGGCGGACGCGGCGAGCCAGCTGCTGGCCAGGTTGCGGCGCCACGGGCCGGCCTCCTTCGACCCGGCGAAGCGGATCGACCTCGACGACCCCCGGGAGCGGAACCGCGCCGTCGGCGCGAGCATCAGCGCAGCCATCGACAACCTCGTGGACCAGGGTGAGCCGTGGTCGCTGGACGCCAGGGAACGGTTTTCCGAGCTGGCCGTCTTCGCCGAGAACGAAGCCGTCCCGGTGCGGCTGGTCGCGCTGTTGTGGAAGGCGACCTCCGGCAAGGACGAGTTCGACTCACGGGTGGCGTGCGAGAGAATGGCGCGCTTGTCGCTGCTGACGCTGACCACGGACGTCGAGGGTGGCGCCGTGATCGTGCACGACGTCATCCGGGACTACCTGCAAACCGAGCTCGGCGACCGCCGCGCCGCGACCAACGCCGCCTTGTGCCGCGCGATCGCCGACGAACTCCCGGCCGTCGACCCGGCCCAGCGGACGCCGGGGCCGCGCCTGCCGTGGTGGACGGTGGGCAACGGCGGGTTCCTGCACTGTGCGGCCAGCAGCGACTACGTCATGGACCACCTCGTCGAGCACTTGATCGACGCGGGATGGACCAAGGAAGCCGAGGCCCTCGCCACGGACGTGCGCTGGATGCTGGCGCGGCTCCGGCAGCGTGGCCCCAATGCGGTGGCCAGTGACCTCGAACTTGCCGGGACGCCGGGAACACTGCGGTTCGCCGCCGACGTCGCCCGCGCCGCGCATCTGCTCGGTCCGACCGACCCGTCGCACAGCCTGGAAGCGATCCTGTGTAACCGGCTCGGCCCGCTTCGTCGATGGAAGTCCGTGTTCGCAAGCTTCAGCCCGCACAAGCCCGCGCTGTGCAACGCCTGGCTCCCACCGGACCTGCCTGATCCGGCGCTCAAGCGCACGCTGACCGGTCACAGCGGCGCGGCCCGGTTCGTGGCGTTCAGCGCTGACGGCACCCGTCTGATCACCGGCGACGACGAAGGGACCGTACGGCATTGGAGTACGTCGACCGGTCAGCTGCTGCAGACGTTCACCGGCCCCAGCCACGAACTGCAGTCGGTCGCGTTCAGTGCGGACGGCAGCCGGCTCGGCGGCGCGAACGACCGCGGTTCGGTGCGCTTGTGGAACGTGGCGTCCGGCGAGCTGCTGAGCAAGCTCACCGGCCCCGTCGGTCCGGTGAAGTCGCTCTCGGTCAGCCTGGATGCCACCCGGGTCGCCACCGTGGTCGAGGGCTTCCGGGTGTGCCTGTGGGACGCGACGAGCGGCGTTCTCAAGAAGACCTGCACGACCAGGGTCGACGACATGGACCTGACGGGTACCGACAGCGCCAGGCGAATGAACTTGGTCGTCCTCAGCCCGGACGGTGCGTGTCTGGCCACCGGGGACAACGTCGGGCGCGTGCACTTGTGGAACGCGGCGAGCGGGAGGTCACAAGGCACACTGCCGGCCGGCTTCAGGGGCGCGGTGCGCTCGATGGCGTTCAGCCCGGACGGCACCCGGCTGGCCGCCGGTGGTCGTGACGGAACGGTGCGCATCTGGGATGCGGCCGACCGGAAGCTGCTGCACACGTTCAGAGGCCTCACCAGCCCGGTGTGGTCGGTGGCGTTCAGCCCGGACGGCACCCGGCTGGCCGCCGGGGCCAACGACGGCACCGTTCGCTTGTGGGATGCGACGACCGGGACGCCGCTGCGCACGTTCAGCGGACACAACAGCTCGGTGGTCTCCATCGCCTTCAGCGCGGACAACGCCTATCTGGCGACCGGTGACCGCGACGGCTCGGTGCGTCTGTGGGATGCGGCGACCGGCGAGCGGGTACGTGCGACAGCCGGCCTCAACGGGCCGATGACGGCGGTGGCGGTGAAGCCGAGCGGCGCCTTTCTGGCGGTCGCCTCGGCCAGCGACGTCCGTTTGCTTGACGCAGCAACCGGAGCCCTGCTGGACACGCTCCATGCCGGTAGCAGCGAAGTGAAGTCTCTGGCCTTCAGCCCGGACGGCAGTTGGCTGGCCGCCGGAGGGCACGACGGCGCCGTCCGCCTGTGGGACGCGACGACCGGGGAGTACCTGCGCAGGATCGACGGCGCGAGTGGCCCGGTGTGCTCAGTGACGCCCAGCCCGGATGCTGCTTGCATCGCTGCCTGCTACGCGAACGGATCAGTACGGCTGTGGGATGCGGCGACGGGGGCGCTCCAGCGGACCCTGCACAGCCCCGACAGCGTCGCAGAGGCGGTCGTGTTCAGCCCGGACGGCAGGCGTCTCGCCACGAGGGATGCCAGCGGATTCGTACGGTTGTGGGACGCCACGACCGGTTCGCAGTCGCGTACGCTCAGTGTGGGCACACACGCGGTGAAGTCGGTGACGTTCAGCCCGGACGGCAGCTGGCTGGCCGGCGGTGCGCACGACGGCACGATATGCGTGTGGGATGCGGCCACCGGGGAAGTGCTGCACTCGGTCACCAGCTCGAACGGCCCGGTGTGCTGCGTGACGTTCAGCCCGGACGGCAGCTGGCTGGCGGCCGTGACGAGGACCGGTGCCGTGGAGGTCCGGACCATGCCCACCCTGGCAGCGGCCGCCATGACACGGGTCGACGACGCGCTGGTGGGCGCGACATGGAGCCTTCGGTCGCAGACGATGTACGTGGTGGGATCCGCCGGGCTGCACAGCTTCGCCTTCGCGCCGCAGGAGGACGAGGCGGCCGACGCCGGGCCGCCCGCGGCACATGGCCGGGCAACGAGCGACGTGACCGGGTGATCAGGAGCCTGCGCACCAGCCTAGGCGTCCCAGGTGCCCTGCGTCCGCGTCCATGCCGGACGGTGCACGATCGTGCCGAGGGGTTTTCGTCCTGCCAGGACAAAGTGTGCAGCGCGGAAGAAGCGGACAATCGGCGACAGCGCATCACCCAAGGGAGGCGCCCGCCATGCCCAGCACACTCATGCGGATGTTCACCGACCGGCTCACACGCGTCGCCGACCACGTCGACGATCCGGAGCAGCTGCCGGCATCGGCGCAGACCATGCTCGCCGACATCATCGGCGACGAACGGCTTCTCGAGCGCAAGGAAATGGAGCCGGACCCCGACCACTACCGGCAGCACATCCTGCACGTGGACGAAAAGGGACGGTTCTCCGTCGTCGCTCTGGTGTGGCTGCCCGGCCAGGAGACACCGGTGCACGACCACGTCGCCTGGTGCATCACGGGCGTGCACGCCGGCCACGAGGTGGAGAAGCGCTTCGACGTCACCCGCGACACCACGGGCCGCCCGCGGTTGCGGCCCACCGGGGAGTTCCACAACGTCGCCGGAACGGTCACCGGGCTTCCACCGGTCGGCCGCGACATCCACCATGTGCGCTGCGCCGGCGACGAGATCGCCATCTCCCTGCACCTGTACGGGGCGGACATCGGCAGGCTCGGCAGCAGCATCAACGTGGTCTACGATCCCGCCGTGATCATGGAAATGTCGCGGCCGGGCGAACCGGCCGCGACAGCTTCCCGCCGACGGGGCTAGGCAGGCTGCGGCTCGCGCTTGGCCGCCAGCTCCCGGCGCACGATGCGAGCGCCGTCGGCCAGCGCCCTGAGCTTGCTCTGCGCGATCATCCTCGGCAGGTTGATCAGGCCGCAGTCGGTGGTCAGCCCGAGGCGCTCGGCCGGCACGTACTCCAGCACCTGCCGGATGCGGTCGGCCACCTCGTCGGCGGTCTCCGTCACCGTCGACTTGACGTCGATGACACCGGCCACGAACGGCTTGCTCCAGTTGTGTTCGGCCAGCGGCTTGAGGTCGTCCGGCCCGGTGCGGCCGACCTCGTAGTTCAGTGCGTCGATGTTGGCGTCCAGCACGTGCGGGAACAGGGCCCGGGCCCGCTCCGGGGCGGGGGCGTCGCTGGGCCGCTGGTCGAGCACCCACGCACCGAACTCGCGCGGGGCCTCGTCCGGGAAGTAGCCGGGCGTGCCGGAGTAGTTGCCCCAGCAGGTGTGCACCCAGAACTGGCAGTCCACACCTTCCACCGCCTTGTTGAGCGCCTCGATCTCCCAGTCGCCCATGCCGTACGGCCACACGAACTCGTCCAGCTGGATGATGTCGGCACCGTTGTCGGCCAGCTCCTTGAAGTCCTCGTTGAAGGCCTTCGCGATGGCCAGCGCCAGCTCCTTGGTCTCCTTGTAGTACTGGTTGTTGGTGGCCGCGGCGAGTACCTGGATGCCGGTGTAGGAGATCTTCACCGGCTTGTTGGTCGCCTTGCGCACCGCGCGCAGGTTGGCCAGGTGGAACGGATGCTCCCGGCGCACCTCACCGACGCAGGTCGGCGCGTACAGCGTCGAGTAGATCGGCAACCCGATCGGCGGTCCGGACATCTTGTACCCGGACATCCGTTGCGCGTAGTGATAGGCGATCGTGCCGTAGGGGGAGTCCCCGCCGTACACCTTGCCATCGCTGATCACGTCCAGCCCGGCCATCTCCTGGTCGCGCACGATCGCCGCGACGGCGTCCTCGAACGCTTCCCGGCTGATCGAGTCGTAGACGAACTCGCCCTGCGGGAACGTGGCGAACGCTTGACCGTCGTACCAGCGCGGGTTGGGGTAGTTACCGACCATCGTGGTCGGGAGCAGGATGTCTTCGGAGCCAACTCGCATGGTGCTCACAACCTTCCTGGGGACGTGTGCGATACCTAGGAACGCTACGGAGAACCACGCGGCATTTCCCCGCCTTGCAGGGCCAAATCCGTCATGCCCGGCCTGTCCCCGCGGGACGGAATTCCGCCCTTGATTCGCCAATCGGCGATCCAGCAGCCGGTCCGGCCGCACAACACCGGGTTCAGGTCGAACTCCGCGATGCCGGCATCGGACGCCAGCAGCTCGGACGCGGCGACGACGGTGCGCGCCAGGGCGTCGAGGTCGGCCGGCGGCCTGCCGCGTACTCCGGTGAGCACCGGGTATCCGCGCAGGCGGCGCAGCAGCCGGTGGGCGTCGGACTCGTCGAGCGGTGCGAGCGCGAAGGCGACGTCGTCGAGCACGTCGGCCAGCACCCCGCCGAACCCGACCATGATCGCGGGCCCGAACCACGGGTCGCGTATCCCGCCGACGACGATCTCCACCCCGGTGCCCATGCGTTGGACAAGCAGGCGAGCGCCGGCTTCCAGTGCGAGCAAGTCCACCGCGGCCTCGGCCACCGCACCCTCGTCGGACAGATCGAGCCGCACCCCGCCGCGATCGCTCTTGTGCTCCAGCGCGGGATGGACCACCTTCACCGCGACCGGATGGCCGAGCTCACGTGCGGCGGCGACGGCCTGGGCAGGCGTGTCGCACAGGCGCCACGCCAGCACGTCGAGGCCGGCTTCGGCCAGCAAGCGAGCCCCCGCGTCGACGGGAAGCCGGCCCGGCGGCGTGCGACGGCGCGACGTGACCGCCGGCATGGCATGGCGGGGGAGCGGGCGGCCGACCGCGTGCCCGACCGCGCGGGCAGTCCGTTCCGGCCAGTCGAAGCACGGCACATCCGCCAGCTGCTGCACGCCCGCCCGCTGCCCGCGGGAGGCCACCCAGCACACGTACACCGGGACGTCGCTCCTCGCGGCGGCGGCGCGCACCGCCGCGGCGACCTCCGGACTGGCCGCGCGCTGCAACAGCACGGCGACGATCGCGTCCACCTCGCCGGAACGAGCCAGCCGGTCCACGACCGCCCGGTACAACTCCGGAAAGCGATCCCACGCCGTCGTGACGTCGACCGGGTTGCGCGGGCTGCCCAGTTGCGGCAGCACCGCCGCGAGCTCGTCACGCAACTTGGCCGAGAACTCCGGCACCTGCGCCCCTGCGGCGCTGAGCAGGTCGGTGAGTTCCACGCCGGTACCGCCGGAGTTGGTCACCACACCCACCCGCCGGCCCGCAGGCAGCGGCCGGTGGTCCAGCGCTCGTGCCGTGTCCAGCATCTCCAGACCCGACCGTGCCACGATCACCCCGGCGTCCTCGAGAGCGGCCACGGCGATGCGGTGCCGGCCGGCCAGCGCCGCCGTGTGCGAGAACGCGGCCCGAGCGCCGCTCGGCGAACGCCCGGTCAGGGCGACGACGACGGGCTTGTGCGGGGTGATCTCGCGCGCGGCCGTGGCGAACTCACGGCCGTCCGGCATCGACTCGGACAGCACACAGATGGTGCGGGTCTGCGGGTCGGCACCGAGATACCGCAGCAGTTCGGCGTCGGCGACGTCGGCCTTGTTGCCCGTGGCGCAGACCTTGGCGAAACCGGCCGCGTCGTCGACGCCCACGGTGTGCACGGCCATCCCGTAGGACCCGGACTGCGTGACCAGGCTGATCCTGCCGGGGGCGGCCAGTCCGCCGGACAGTGAGGCGTTCATCGGCAACGCGCAGTTCTGCACACCGAAGCAGTTCGGCCCGACGATCCGGACTCCGGCACGGCGGGCGGCCGCCATCAGCCGTTCCTGGCGCCGCACGCCCGCGGGCCCGGCCTCGGCGAATCCGCCGCTGATCACCACCGCCGCGGTGACCCCGGTGGCCTCCGCGACGATCTCCGGCACCGTGTCGGCGGGGGTGACCAGCACCGCGAGATCGGCGCGCACGTTCCGCAGACTGGGTACCGTCGGCACGCCGCCCACGGTCGGCGCACGCGGGTTCACCGGGATGACGTCTCCGGGGAACGAGCGCAGGTTGTCCCAGAACATCTTGCCCGCCGAGCCTGGCCGATCGGACGCGCCGACCAGCGCGATCCGGCTCGGCTCGAACACGGCGTTCAGCATGCGCAGGGGAGTCCGTCGTGGAAGTCGAACGTGCGCTCGAGCTCTTCGGGAGCGAACTCCAGCCGCCGCACACCGAGCGGGTCGATGCCGCGCACCGCGGCCAGTTCCGCGCTGCTGGGCGGGCCGACCTGGCGCAGGTCAGCGGCCACGCGCAGCTCGAACCCGGTTGCCGCGCGCACGGTGTCCGGGTCGACGTCGGGGAAGATCTGCCGCAGCCTGGCATGCCCTTCCTCGTCGAAGTCGAACACACCCAGCTCGGTGACCAGCCATTGCGGGCCGCCACCGGTGAAGCCCAGCTCGGACCGGGTGCCCGCCCGCGTGCGGTGGCCGAGGTCGGTGACGAAATCGCACTCCTCGACCAGCGTGCGGCCGGACCGGTGGCGCGTGGTCCACAACGTCAGCTGCCGGATGGTGGCGGACAGATTGCAGCCACCACCACCGCCGCCGAGCTTCACCTTGGGGGACTCCAGCGGCCCGATCGCGGTGACGTTGGTGTTGCCGTACCGGTCGATCTGGCCGCCGGAGAGGAACATCCGGTCCACGTCGCCGCGCGCCGCGGCGTCGAAGAACTCCTCGATCCGCATCCGGTAGGCGGCGCCACGCTGCAAGCTCGCGTCGTTGCTGGTCGGCGGGATGAACGGGGGATCGGGATTGATCGCGTACATCGCCCCTTCGACCAGGACCATGTCGCGCGCGAACGTGGTGCGGGCGACGTGCATGGCGACCTGGGCGCACGGGCTGCCGAAACCGTGGAACACGACTTCCCGGTTGCGGATCGTGCGAGCCAGGGTGATCACGAACCACTCGTCGATGGAGAAGCTCATACGAACAGCTCCTTCCACTGTTCGGTCGATTCCGCCCAGGTGCCGAGACTGCGCAGCCGGTCCTCACCGACGGCCTTCTGGTAGGCCTCTTCGGACGGCGTTCCGGTGACGTAGCGCTGCAGGTAGTCCTCCAGCGCGGCGCCACCTTGCGCGGCCGCGCGCACGTACTCGCCGATGTGCGCCCGGTCGTAGGCGTAGTCGGGGTAACAGGAGGACGGGTGCGCCCCGTACGGCACTTCGACCACCGCCGACACCAGATGCGCGGGCACGGTGATTCCCGCTCGCTGCACTTCCTCGGTCGAGACCACGCGCTCGACGGAGACGATCACCTCCCGTGACGCCGCCGCGAAGCGCTCGTCCAGGACATACGGCTGCTCCAGGTGAACGTTCCCGTGCCGATCGGCCATGGGGGCGTGGATCAGCGCGACGTCCGGGCGCAGCGGCGGGACCGCTACCAGGCGCTCACCGGTGAACGGGCACGTCACGAAGCCGTACTCGGGGTGGAGCCGGGGGATGTCCGTGCCGACGACGCCGCGGACCGGCATGAACGGCAATCCGGCTTCCGCTGCCCGCAACTGGGCGATCAGGGTGCCGCAGCAGCTCTCCCGGACCTCGATGGTGCCCGCCTGGGCGGCGCGGCGGTACGCGGGCGCAAGCCCGAAGTCCTGCTCGAAGCCGACGTAGCTCTCCTCGCACACCGCCAGCGCTCCCGCTGCGACCAGCAGGTCCACGTCGATGCCGTGTGCCGATCCGACGACGTGCAGGCCGGAGCGGCCCTGCCGGACGAGCTCGCGGACCATCGCCATCGGCAGCCGGGCGGACAGCCCGCCGCCCAGCGCGACCACCGCCCCGTCGTGCACCATCTCGATCGCGCGCGACAGGCCGGTGAGCTTGTCCGGGTTCACATGAAAGGCCATGGCGTCTCCATCCGCTCACACCGCGGTCATGCCGCCGTCGGACGCGACGATCGAACCGGTCATGAACGAGGCCTCGTCGCTGGACAGGAACAGCGCCACCCGGGCGATCTCCTCGGGTGTGCCGAGCCTGCCGATCGGGTACTTGGCCACCGTCTTGGCCAGGCCCGCTTCCAGGTCCCCGTCACCGCGGGCGCGCAGCAGCGGCTCCATCAGCGGCGTGAAGACCGTGCCGGGACAGATCGCGTTGACCCGGATCCCGTCGGAAGCCAGGTCGGCCGCCATCGACCGGGTCAACGACACCACCGCGCCCTTGGCGGCGCAGTAGGCGGCGAAGTTCGGGATGCCGGCCAGCGCGGCCACCGACGCCTGGTTGACGATCGCCCCGCCGCCCGCCTTCCGCATGTGCGGCACCGCGGCGCGGGAGCACAGGAACGTGCCTTTGACGTTGACGGCGAAGCAGCGGTCCCAGTCCTCCTCGGTGGCCTCGGCGACCGAGCCGGTGCTGTTGACGCCGGCGTTGTTGTACAGCACGTGCACCGCGCCCCACTCGGCCGCGGTCCGGTCGATCGCTGCTTGCACGCTCTCCGCGGAGCTCACGTCGACCGCGACCGCCATGGCCGTCCCGCCTGCCGCGGTGATCTTGTCGACGGTTTCCTGCGCGGCGTCCTGCCGTACGTCGAACACGGCCACGGCCGCTCCTTCCGCGGCGAACAACTCGGCCGCTGCACGTCCGATCCCGGATCCTGCGCCGGTGATCACTGCGGTGCGTCCTCGCATGCGTCCGGACATCGACTCCTCCCGGTGGGTCAGGCCGCTCGGGGTGATTGCGGTTGGCTGGCCAGCCGGACGGCCGCCTGTGCGGCGAGCAGTACCGGCTCGCGAACGGGGGCGTAGGGCGGGGCGTACGCCAAGTCGGCTTCGGCCAGTTCGGAGACGGACAGCCCGGCCTGCAACGCCACGGCCACCGCGTCGATCCGCTTCGCGACCCCGTCGCCGCTGCCGACCATCTGCACACCGAGCAGCCGGCCGTCGGGGGTGTGCACCATGCGGGTGTGCACCGGCTGGGAGCCGGGGTAGTACTTGGCGCGGGACATCCCCGTCACCTCGGTTGCCATCGCGGGCAGGCCCTCGGCGCGTGCGTCGGTTTCGGTGAGCCCGGTGCGGGCGACGGCGAGATCGAAGACCTTCGCCACGGCCGTTCCCACGATTCCGGGGAACGTCGCCGAACCGCCCGCGGCCACCGTCCCTGCCACCCGCCCGGTCTTGTTCGCGGCAGGGCCGAGCGGCACCGCCGCGGGCCTGCCGAGCACCCGGTGCCACGGGGCGATGCAGTCGCCGGCGGCGAACACGTCGGGCACCGACGTACGCATGTGGTCGTCGACCAGCAACCAGCCACGGGAGTCGGCGCGCGCACCGGCGATCAACTCACTCGCGGGCCGGACACCGGTCGCCAGCACGACGGCGTCCACCAGCACCTCGTCCGAGTCGATCTCGGCCAGCAGCCGGTCTCCCACCCTGGTCACCCCGGTCACCTTGGCGCCGAGCCGGAGGTCGACGGGCTGCCGCCGGACTTCCTCCTCCACGAGCGCGGCCACGGACGCATCCAGGTTCGGCATCACCTGGCCGAGGGCTTCCACCACGGTGACCGTCGATCCCCGGTGCACGAAGGCCTCGGCCATCTCCAGCCCGATGTAGCCTGCCCCGACGATGAGCACCCGGCCGAGCCGTCCGGCGTCCAGCAGGCTGCGCAGGCTGATCGCGTCGGGCAGCGAACGGACGGTGAACACCCGCGGATCGTCCAGCCCCGGCACGTCCGGCCGGACGGGGGTGGCGCCCGTGGTCAGCACGATGCGGTCGTAGCCGAGGCGCCGCTGATGGCCGTCGTGGCTGTAGGTCACCGTGCGGGTGGCGGGATCGATGCTGTGCACACGGGCATGCAGGCGCAGATCGATCCGCCGCCGGCGGCGGAAGAACTCGGGGGAGTAGGCGGCCAAGGACTCGACCGACTCGATCAGGCCCGCGACGTAGTACGGCAGCCCGCACAGCCCGTAAGCGGCGTAGCCGGTGGCCTCGAGTACCACGATCTCCAAGTGCGGATCGGTCCGCCGGGCCGCCGACGCGGCAGACATGCCCGCGGCGCCGCCGCCGACAACGACCAGTCGACCAGGCATGCCATCACTCCTCACGTCTGCCGCTCACGGTAGGGAAGGCAAGCCCGCGCTCCTATGTCCCAGCGGGCCGAAGCGCCGGGTGACGTTGGTACCGGCAGGACACAGACGCCCCGGCTGCCGCCGCCTACGGTCGAAGGCACTACCAGCGGCGTCGTGCGGGAGGTCGGCAATCGTGGTGTGGGATTCGCCGGGGTTCTTGGACCTGCCTGCTCGCCCGGGCAAACCGCGCAGCGCAGGAGTCACCCATGTGCTCGACAGGGGCGTGCCGGTGCCGTATCTGGAGGCCGTGCTCACCCAGGCCGGTGACCTGGTCGACGTGCTCAAGATCGGCTGGGGCACCGCGTACGTCGACCCGGCAGCCAAGGACCGGGCGATGCTGTGCCGGTCGGCGGGCATCACTCTCTGCCTGGGGGGAACACTGCTGGAAATCTGCTACGCGCAGGACAAGGTCGACCAGCTCGTGGAGTGGGCGAACGGGATCGGCGTCGCCGCCGTCGAGGTCTCCGACGGGCTGTGCGCGATCGGCCGGGACCGCAAGGCCGAGCTGATCCGGCGACTGTCCACGGACTTCACCGTGCTCGCCGAGACCGGCGCCAAGGACAGCACGGTGCCGGTGGTCGCCGCCGACTGGGTGGACGAGATGGAATCCGACCTGGCCGCCGGAGCCCGCTGGGTGGTGGTGGAAGGCCGGGAGAGCGGCACCGTCGGGCTGTATCACCCCGACGGCAGCCTGCGCACCGAGCTGATCGAGGAGATCCAGACGCGCCTGCCGGTCGACCGGGTCATCTTCGAGGCACCGCGCAAGCCGCAGCAGGTGTGGCTGATCGACCACTTCGGACCGCAGGTGAACCTGGGCAACATTCCGCTGGAGGATGCGCTCGCGGTGGAAACCCTGCGGCTGGGCCTGCGAGCGGACACCGCAAGGGTGCACCGATGATCCCGCTGCCCGCGCCGAACACGATCACCCGCCCGTACCGCGGATTGTCGGTACAGGAGACGGACCTGGACCTGACCCCGGAAGCCGTGGAGGCGTGGCTGCTCGGCCGCGAGGTGTACCGCCGCACCGACTACCTGGCCCTGCGCAACGGGGACCGCGTCGCCCTGGTCGCGGTGCGCAGGGAGTCCGACGAGCCGCTGTTCTCCCCGGTCGTCGAGGCGCGCGTGCTGGCAGCGGGCCCGGAAGTCGTGTTCGTGCACTCGCCGGAGACGGACGTCGGCAACGCCACCGCCTTGGCCCGCGCCGCACAGGCGCACGCCCGGCCAGGTGCCAAGGCCTACCTGGTACAGGGCCGCCACGAGCACGTCAACTTCATCTGGCGGCCGCAGCCGGTGCGGATCGCCGTCACCGAGGTCGTGCCGCCCGAACCGCCGAAGCTTGTGGCGATGGCCGAGCAGGCGATCGCCTTCGACGAGCAGCTGCCGCCGATCGAGCTCGTGGCGGACGTGCTCGACCTGCGCACGCTGGCGGCCGAGCACCCGGCCGACACGTATCTCCTGCCCTGCCGTGGCGCGGGGACGCACATCGCCGGGCGACTGGAATTCCTCGACACCCGGCCCGCCGAACGCCTGGACTGGACGCTCGTCGGCTGTGAGCGTTCCGCGCAGTTCCATCGCCACTTCTACGGAAACGACGCGCCGCGGGTGGACATCTGTCCACGGAGCACGCACGACCTGGCCGCGACGGCGCAACCGACCCTGGCCAAGTGCTGCCTGCTGGAGCGCGGTGTGCAGCAGGTCGGCAGCTCCGTCGTCGTACCGTGGGGCTCGAATCTGGACGAGGTGCGCGGCGCGCTGCGCATGCTCGTCGGGCTCCACCCAGCGGAGCAACCGATCACGGCCGGGTGAGCGTCATGGGCGCCCACATCACCGACTCCGTGCTCTACCGGCACCTGTGGGGCACCGACGAGGTGCACGCACTGCTGGACGACGAGGCGAAGATCCAACGCTGGCTCGACGTGCTGGCTGCGCTGGCCACGGCGCAGGCGGAGGTGGGGTTGGTCCCGGCCGACGCCGCCACCGCGATCACCGAGCACGCCGACGTGGGGTTGCTCGACCTGGCGGAGGTGGCCGCCGAGACCAGGGCCTGCGGCCACTCGACACTCGGCCTGATCCGCTGCCTGCGGCGAGTGCTGCCCGAGCACGCCAGGGAGTGGGTCTACTACGGTGCGACCGTCCAGGACCTGACCGACACCTGGACGTCCCTGGTCATGCGGGACGTGACGGACCTGGTCGTCACCGAGCTCGCGCGGCTGGAGTCGGCCGCCGTCGCGCTGGCCCGTCGCCACCGGGACACGGTCATGCCGGGGCGGACGCACGGGCAGCCCGGCCTGCCGATCACGTTCGGCTTCAAGGCGGCGGTGTGGGCGGCCGAGCTGCGGCGCCATCGCAGCCGGCTGGCGGAGGGACGGTCCCGCTGGGAGATGGTCCAGCTCGGCGGGGGACTGGGCACGATGGAGTTCTGGGGCGAGCGTGCCCTGCCCCTGTTGGAGGCGTTCGCGCGGCGGCTCGGACTGGGTGTGCCGGACATACCGTGGATCACCGCACGCGACTCGGTGGCGGAGTTCGCCGGTGTGCTGGCGTTGATCACCGCCACGGTCGGCAAGATCGGGCAGGAGATCTACCAGCTGCAGCGCCCGGAGATCGGTGAGGTGTCCGAGCCGTTCACGCCCGGCCAGGTCGGCAGCATCACGATGCCGCACAAGCGCAATCCCGAGCTGTCCGAGCACCTGGTCACGCTGGCCCGGTTGGTGCGCGCGGACGCCGCCGTGGCCGTGGAGGGCATGGTCAGCGAGCACGAGCGCGACGGACGGGCATGGAAAGCCGAGTGGGCGATCGTGCCGGAGATCTGCCTGTACACGCACGCCGCGGTGAGGCTGGCCGTCCGGCTGCTGGAAGGCCTGCAGGTTCACGCCGACCGGATGCGAGCCAACGTCGACGCCGCGAGGGGCTACTTGCAGTCCGAGCGGGTCATGCACGCACTGGCCGCGCACGTCGGCAAGCACGCCGCGCACGAGGCCGTCTACCGCGCGGCGATGGCCGGGCGTGAACGCGGCGTCGACCTGCGCACCGCTCTGCTCACCGACGCCACCGTCGCCACCTACCTGAGCGCCGAGGAGATCGACCGCTGTCTGGATCCGACGGCCGCGCTGGGAGCGACGGGTCAGCTGATCAACCGGGTGGTGGGGCAGTGAACGGACTGGACGCGCTGCCCCGGGTGCCCCTGGCGACATTGCCGACGCCGCTGCACCCGGCGCCGCGGCTGTCCGCCGAGCTCGGCGTGGACGTCTGGTTCAAACGGGACGACTTGACCGGGCTCGGGCTCGGCGGCAACAAGGCTCGCGGCCTGGAGTTCCTGGTCGCCGACGCGATGGAACGTGGTTGCGACTGCATCGTGACCGGAGCGGGGGAGCAGTCGAACTGGGCGGCGTTGGCCGCGCTCGCTGCACGCCGGTGCGGTCTCGAACCACACCTGGTCTTCTACGGCACCCCCGGCCGGCCGGTGGGCAACCTGCTGCTCGACCGGTGGGCGGGCGCGACGATCCACTACACCTATGACGCCGAACGCTCTTCGGTCGACAGGACCATCGACGAGCTGTGTGCCCGGCTGCGGCGAGCCGGACGGCGGCCGTATGCGATTCCTCGCGGCGGCGCCACTGCACTCGGCGCGGTCGGATACCTCCTTGCCGGGCTGGAAGTCGACAGCCAGCTGCATGAGGCCGGGCTGAAGCCGGCGACGCTGTGGCTGGCGACCGGCTCCTGCGGCACCCAGGCCGGCTTGGTGGCCGCGGCCCGGTGGCTGGGCAGTGCGTACCGGGTGGTGGGGGTCAGCGTCAGCCGCCCCGTCCGGGAGTGCCTGCAGCGGGTGGCGCACCTGTCCGACGGCGCAGCGGATCTGGTTGCGATGCGCGGCGAGGCGGACGACGTGCACGTGCTCGACGGCTACATCGGCCCCGGCTACGGCAAGCCGTCGGATGCCGGTGACGAAGCCACCGCCCTGGTGGCACGCACCGAGGGGATCCTGCTCGACCCGGTGTTCGGCGCCAAGGCGATGGCCGCGCTGATCGCGCACGCTCGCTCGGACCGGCTGGAGGGGCCGGTGGTGTTCCTGGTCACCGGGGGATCGGCGACGCTGTTCGCCAGGAAGGGGCCGGTATGACGACCACTCCGGACGGCTACCTCGGGGCCGACACCAGGATCGCCGCCGGGCCTGCTCCGGAACTGGTCGAGGCCGGGTATCAGGCGGAACTCGCCGACGCGCCGTTGCTGCATCGCGGGCTCGGCCTGGCGGACCTGGCGCACGTGCTCGAGCTGCACGACGTCGGGGTCATCCCCCCATCGGACATGGCGGAACTGCTGCGGGTCCTGCTGGAGTTCGTCCGCACCCCGGCCGACGCATTCCCCTACGACGCCGTCTACGGCGACGCCTACAACAGCCGCGAACGTGAACTGGAACGACGGTTGGGCAAAGTCGCCGGCTGGCTGCACACCGGCCGAACCAGGCGGGAAGCGGGCCGGATCGCCTTCCGGATGGCCGTGCGCGAACGGCTGGTGACCCTGCACGAAGCGGTGTCGGGTTTCGTGGCCGCGCTGCGTCGGCGTGCCGAGGACGAAGCGGCCACCGTGTGGGCCGACACGACGTACCTGCAACCGGCTCAGCCGTCCACCTTCGGGCACTACCTCGCCGGTTTCGCCGTCGAGGCCGCCCGCCACCTGGACCGGGTGGAGGCCGCGTACCGCTGGTTCGACTTCTGTCCCGCCGGTGTCGGCGGGGTGGCGGGCAGCCGCGTGCCGCTGGACCGGGACCGCCTGTGCAGAGCGCTGGGCTTCGCCGCGCCCGGACCGCACACGCGCGACGTGATGTGGGCGGTGGACGGCCTGGCCGATGCCGCACTGGCGGCCACCCAGGCGGCGACCACCGCCGACCGGCTCGCCGAAGACCTGGAGATCTTCACCAGTCCCGGCTTCGGGTACGTCGAACTGGACGCCTCGCTGTGCCGGGCGTCCGTGCTGCTGCCCCAGAAACGCAATCCGTACGCGCTGGCGGTGATCCGCTCCGGGGCGAACACGCTCATCGGACGCACAACCGGGCTGCTGGTCAACCAGCGCACGCCGTCGGCACGCACGGACAACTGGCTGCGCTCCTACGGCGAGCTGGCAGCCGTCGTCGAACTGGCACAGCAACTGGTGTCCCTGGCAGCGAGGGTGGTGGACACGCTGCGGGTGCGGCGAGCTGCGCTGTTCGAGGCGGCGGGAAGCCACTTCACCGGGGCAGCGGATCTCGCCGAATGGCTGGTGTTGCACCACCGGCTCGACTACCGCACCGCATACCGGCTTGTCGGCCGCGCCGTGGCGGCGGCAGTCGAAGCGGGACAGGACGCGCTGCAGCCCGCAGGCCTGGAGCAGGCCGCACAGACGCTCGGGCTCACGCTCGACCTGACTGACCAGGAGGTAGCCGCAGCCATGGACCCCGCGGGGAACGCACTCGGCAGGCACGCGCTCGGCGGCAGTGCCCCCGACCAAGTGCGTGCCGTCGCCGAGCGGCTGGCCTCCCGGCTGGAGGCCGGCGAGGGTTGGCGCCGGGCCGTGCGGGAGCGGACCGGACGGGCCGAGGAGGAGCTGGTGCGGCGCGCTACAACGCTGTCCAGCCCCCATCGATGGTCAACGCGTGCCCGGTGAGATAGCGCAGCCGAGGATCGGCCACCAGGGCGACGGCTTCGGCGATCTCGTCCGGCTGTGCCACGCGCCCCAGCGGAATCGCGTTCTCCACCCGCTGGCGCAGTTCGGGGACGTCCAGGCGCCACTGCGTCATCGGGGTCTGTACGAACCCCGGGCACACCGCGTTGGAACGGATGCCCATTGATGCGTAGTCGACCGCGATCGACTTGGCGAACATCAGCGCGGCGCCTTTCGAGGCGGTGTAGGCACACCGCTGCGGGAACGCCACCTGCCCGGCCACCGACGCGATCGTCACGATGTGGCCGGAGCCGCGCTCGATCATCGACGGCAGCACCGCCTTGGTGCACAGGAACGGCCCGCGCACGTTGACCGCGATCACCCGGTCCCACTCGTCGACCGGGGTGGTGTGACAGATCGTGGCCTCGGCCGAGCCGGAGATGCCCGCGTTGTTCACCAGCAGATCGACGCGGCCGAACTCACCGAGGACGCCGTCGATCGCAGCGGTGACGGATTCCGGGTCGGACACGTCCGCGTAGACGGCGATCCCGCGGCCGGGGGCGACCTGGTTCACGATCTTCTCGGCTGCGCCGGCGTCGACGTCGAGCGCGGCAACGGTGTAGTCGTCGGCGGCGAGCCGACGGCAGATCGCTGCGCCGATGCCCGACCCGCCGCCGGTGACCACGGCCACGTGCGCGGTCACAGGTTCTCCAGCCTCTTCCGGCCGGCGCGCAACCGGGACAGCTGGATGAAGTGCTCGGGGTTGAGGAACAGCTCGTTCATCCAGCCCAGCTCGTCGATGGTCAGGCCCTCCGGGCGATGAATGAGGTAGTCGAGGTACTGGAAGGCGTCCTTGGCCCCGTAGCCGACGTGGTGGGCGCCCAGTACCTTGCGGGAGGCGCCGTCGACCACGAGCTTCTGGAAACCGGACAGCTCCGGCTTGCGGAACGCATACAGCATCGTGCCCTCGGCGCACGGCAGCGGCAGGTTCACGGTGTCCAGCTCCGCCACGGTGGGAGGCATCTGGATGATGATGACGTCGTCGTAGCGTTCCCGCGCCTCGGCCTCGCTCAGCCCCACCCACGTGACCTCGTACGTGGTGTGCAGGAAGTCGGGGAACTCCGAGTAGTCGAATTCGCAGTGCTCGCCCATGATGGTGCGGGCCGCGGTCACGCCGGACTTGCGGGCCTTGAACATCTCCATCGGCCCGTCGATCATGTCTCCCACCGCGTAGACCCCCGGCACGCTGGTGCGCATGCTCCGGTCCACCACCACGCGACCGGTGTCGGAGACCTCGATGCCCAGGACGTCCCGGGCGTGATCGACGGTCGGCCGTTCGCCGGTGGCCAGGAAGACGAAGTCGGTCTCCAGCTCGACCTCGCGCCCGGAGGCCAGCCGCACGGTCACCCCGCTGACGTGGCCGTCGTTCGAGCGGACCGCGACGGGCTGCGCGCCTTCCAGGGTGGTGATGCCGCGCTTGCGCATGCCGTCGACGACGTAGCGCCGCAGGTCTTCGTCCACGTGATGCAGGTTCTTGGTGCGCATCAGCGGTGACCGTGACACGATGGTCGTCGGGCAGCCGGTGGCCTGGAAGAACGAGCCGTACTCCATCGCCACCTTGCTGCCGCCGATGACCACGCAGCTGGTCGGTTCGTAGTCGATGTCCTCCACGAACGTGGCGAAGTCGTAGACGCCGTGCGCATCCAGGCCGGGAATGTCGGGTTTCGTGGGGCGCGCACCCATGGCCAGCACCAGGTTGCGGGCGGTGAAGCGCCGCCCGGCCGCCTCCACCGTGGTGCGGTCGACGATCGTCGCGCGCGCGTTGAGGACGTACTCGACCTCGAGCTGTTCCTTGGTCTGCCAGTTCATGAAGGCATGCGCGCTGCTGCGGCCGGCGCGGAAGACCTTGACCATCTCCAGGATGCTCGCCCTGGCGGGATCGAACGGCGGGAAGAACATCTCCCCGGAGAACCAGCGCATCCGGTCGAGCTCCTCGGCGGCTTCGGAGAACAGATGGTGCGGTACGCAGGCCTGGTGCGGACACGACCCGCCAAGGAACGGCCAGGCGTCGACGATCAACGGCCGACCGCCCATGGCCTTCAGATAGGCCGCGCCGAAGCGCCCGGCCGCGCCACCGCCGACGAAGATGGCGTCGTACACCGGATCGGCGTCGCCGTCGATGTTGAGTATCGGCTCGGACTTCTCGTCCGCAAGGCTGGCCTCGATGAGTTCGTTCCACGCGGCCAGGTTCAGCTTCGTGTTCCTGATGTCCACCACTGCCACCGCCCGAGTCGGTCCTGAACGTGATCCCGACACTAGGGCCGCGCGCGGGCGTTGGCTCCGGCCCAGCGGGGCAAGGGTCCGGGCGTCGGTTGGCCGCTCAGGACATGGTGACCGTGGCCGGCGGCAGCACGTCCCACGCGGGCAAGCAAGCGCCGCGAGTTCGCCCCGGCAAGCCGAATCGCCCCGGCTCGAACTGCGTCAAGGTTGACCCATGACTTCACGCACCGACACAGTGACCGAGCTTGTGACGAGGGCGCGCCGGGCCCAGGAGGCGATCGCCGGCTACACCCAGGAACAGGTCGACGACTTGTGCGCGGCCGTGGCATGGGCGGTGGCACGGCCCGATCGCGCGGAAGCACTGGCGAAGCTGGCGGTGGACGAGGGTGGCTTCGGGAACTACGCGGACAAGGTCACCAAGATCAACCGCCGGGTGCTGGGGGTGCTGTCGGACATCCGCGACGTCCGCACGGTCGGGGTGATCGAGGAAGACCACGAACGCGGGCTGACGAAGATCGCCAAGCCGGTGGGTGTGGTCGCCGCGCTGATCCCGACGACCGGACCGGACGCCACGCCACCGGTGAAGACGCTGTTCGCGTTGAAGGGATGCAACGCCATCATCGTCGCGCCGCATCCGCGCACGGCCGAGACGACCGCGACCGTCGTCAAGTACATGCGGGAAGCGTGCGAGCAGGTCGGTGCGCCCGCGGACCTCGTACAGGTGGTGGCCGAGCCGTCGCTGGAGGCGACGCAGGAACTGATGCGGCAGGCCGACCTGGTCGTGGCGACCGGAGGCGCGGGCATGGTCCGGGCCGCGTACAGTTCCGGCACCCCGGCCTACGGGGTCGGTGTCGGCAACGCGGTCCACGTGGTCGACGAGACGGCCGACCTCGACGACGCAGCCGACGCCATCGTCGCGGCGAAGACGTTCGACTGGGCCACGAGCTGCCTGGCCGACAACGCGATCGTGCTGCACGACGACGTGTACCAGCCGGTCGTGGACCGGTTGCTGGCGCGTGGCGGCTACCTGTGCTCGGCGGAGGAGAAGTCGGCTCTGCAACAGGCGATGTGGAAAGAAGGCAGCTCGGTGCCCCGGCCGGACGTCGTCGCCAAGTCCGCCTCGGTCATCGCCGAAAAGGCGGGATTCTCCGTGCCGGACGGAACGACGTTTCTGATGGTGCCCGAGGAAGGGGCCGGACCGGAGTACCCGTTCTCCGGGGAGAAGCTGTCGGTGGTGCTCGCGGTGTACCGCTACCGCGGCGGGATCGACGAGTCGATCCGGTTGGTGAACGACATCACCGGGTACCAGGGCCTGGGGCACACCTGCGGCATCCACTCCACCTCGGAGGAGAACGTGCGGCTGCTGGCCGAGCGCACGAAGACCGCACGCGTGATGGTCAATCAGAATCTCAACGAAGGCGCAGGCTCCCCGCGCAACGGGCTGCCGTTCACCCTCAGCCTCAGCTGCGGAACCTGGGGCGGCAACATCACCACGGAAAACGTCAACGCCCGGCACTTCGTGAACGTGACCTGGGTTTCCCGGCCCATTCCGCCGCGCACGATCGACGAAGAGGAGCTGTTCGCACGTCACTGGGCCCGCTACGGGCGGTGAGGCTGCGCGGCCGGGAGGACTGGCTGGGGGAGACCGCGGCAGCGTCTCGATCCGCCGGCCCCCGGGCGCGTTCGTCCTGCGCGCCCGCAGCGGCCGCGGTGTCGGCCGGTCACGACCGCAGGGCTCGCAGCGTCCGCCAGGCGCGGGTGGCCAGCTGCAGGTTGAACTGCGTGTCCGGATCGGTCAGGTCCAGCCCCGAGATCTCCCGGATGCGTTGCAGCCGGTACTTCAACGTGCTCCGGTGCACGCACAACGCCGTGGCAGCCCGGTCGTACGCACCGCCGCATTCCAGGTACTGGCTCAGGGTCTCGACCAGTTCGGAGTGCCGCTTGGCGTCGTAGTCGATCAGCGCGCCCAGCCAGCGCCGTACCAGCCGTTCCACCACGGCGGGATCCTCGACCTCCCCGAGCAGCTGGTAGACCCCGAGATCGTCGTAGCTGACCGCCTGGTCCGGGCCGCGCGCGCTGCGCTGGATCTTCAGCGCGATGGTGGCCTCCCGGTACGAGCGGGGGAACTCGCTCGGCCGGTCGCACCGGCCCCCGATGCCGATCCGGCACCGGCCGCCGCCGAGCTCGGTCAGCACCGTCTCCCGGAACGCTTCCCAGTCCACCTCCCGGTCGGCCAGCACCACCACGGTGTCACCACGGGTGACCAGCATCGACCCCACCGCGGAAGCACGCATGGCGCGGCGCACCGCGTGGAAGAACATGTCGGCGTCCTGCGTTCTGCCCCGGCCTTCCAGCACCAGCACCCAGTGCGGCCGTTCCAGGTCGTAGGAGAGGGCACTGGCGCGCGCCAGCGCGCTTTCCTCGTCGGTGCCGGCCAGAAGTTCCTCGACCAGGTCGCGCCGCAGCCGCAGCTCCGTCTCGGCCAGGCTGCGCAACCGCACCAGCTCCATGGCCAGCACGGTGCCCGCGTACTCCAGCGCCAGCAGTTCCTGGTCCCCTGCGGTGGCGCTGGGGTCGATCAGTGCGACGACTCCGATCACGTCCGGCCGCGGGCTGGCCACCGCGAGCATCCTGCCGCCGTCACGGATCGGCCGTCCTTCCCGCAGCGCGCGCCGGAGCAGCTGTTCGCGCCGTGCGGGCGGGTCCTTGGGGTAGGGGGTCGGCCGGTGCGGCCCGGCCCAGGATTGCAGGTTTCCGTACCGGTCCTCGATCGCCACCGGGTAGCCGGTCAGTTCGTGCAGCGCCGCCGCGATGCCGTCCCTGCCTTCGTCGGCCAGGGACACCTGGGTGAAGCGTTCGTGGATGCGGGTGGTGCGTTTCAGCGCTTGCACGGTCGCCCCTAGGCTCTCGTTCGCTGCGCGCAGCTCGGCGGCGGTGGCCCGCTCCTTGGCGTGCGTTCGCGCGTTGACGAGCGCGGAGGCGGTCTGCTGGGCGAGCGCGTGCAAGACGAACTTCTCGTCTTCGGTGGGTATGTCCACCTTTTCGTCCGCGCTGACCAGAAGGTAACCGACGAAGCTTCCGACGCTGCCCAACGGCAGTGCCCACGACCAGGCACGGCCGGGAAGACGCACCGGCCCGCCGTTGCGGCCGAGTGCCGCCAACTGGGTGGTGACCGCCTCCCGGGCTACCGGATCCGACAGGGCGGCCTGGACGGCTTTCCAGGTGCCTTCGATGAGGTAGGCGCCTTCGGCCCGGCAGCGTGCGACCGACGGCACCGAGCTGGCCGCCAGGCGCAGGATCTGCTCCTCGTCGCAGCTTTCGGTCATCAGCATCGACAGAATGAGCAGGCCGCGCATGTTGGCCAGCTGATGCCGCAGCGCCAGGTCCGACTCCGCTCGCTGGGCCGGAACGACCGCCGAGCTCACCGCCGCCCCGCCAGGAACTCGTCCGGGTCGATGTAGTACGGGTTGCTCAGCAACATGCCCCCGAGGATGACCTTCGGATGGGTCTTCAGCACGTCCATGAGCACCTCGCCAGAGAACCGCTCCAGGTCGTACAGGCACAGGATCGCTTGCGGGTAGCGGGGGAGGAACCGGTTCAGCTCGGCCTCGTAGGCGATGAGCTCGTCCACCCCCGGCTGGCCGCTGAGTGACCACGTCATCTCGCCGACGGCACGCGTGAAGGCATACCCCTGGGCACAGGCTCCGCCGATGGCCTCGTCCCAGAACTCGAGCATCGCTTCGGTGGAGAACGCACCACCGCGCAGATAGGTGTCGGCCGACCGCCGCACGTCGAGGGTGCGATCGGCGACCGAAGCCGTGATGTCGATGTCGGACGCCAATGCGGCCAGCACGGCTTCCGGTTCGGTGGTGTCGACGACGCACAGGCACTTGTCGCCGTTGAGCAGCCCCTGGCGCAGGTAGGGGATCAGGATCTCGTCGCGTTCCGCCAGCCCGCGGTAGAAGACGCAGAGATGGTCACCAGCGGTGACGTGCACGCCGGGCCCGTCGAGCACGGCAGCGTTCGTGTCGAGGCCCGGCATCGTCACCACTTCCCTCCAGGGAGCCCAGCATACGGCGGAAATGTGACGCAGGATACGTCCGACTGGGTCGAGGAACCCGGAGAACGTCGTCCTGCCAGGACGAACCGAGGGCACCCGGTGGCCTCCGGATGGCGCATTCGCCAGGTGGGCATGGCCGCGGTCCGGCACAAGTTGTCCGACGCCGGTACGAGTCGGAAGAATCGGACCCCGCGTCGGGGGTTACACCGACGAGTGATTCCATGGCGTCCGACTCGTGGCGGCAGGTACGAGTCAGGCGCCGGACGTGGAGCGGAGTTGAGCAGATGCAGACCCTTGAGCGAGTGAGTGCGGTGGTCGGCCGGTGGTTCGCGCTCATCGTCGTCGTGGCGGGCGGAGTGGCGTTGCTGGCCCCGGAGACGTTCGCCGCGGGCGCTCCCGCCGTTCCCTGGCTGCTCGCTGTGATCATGCTCGGCATGGGCATGACGCTGCGGGCCGGCGATTTCGTGGTCGTCGCGAAGCGGCCGTGGGCCCTGTTGCTCGGTGTTGCCGCGCAATACGTGGTGATGCCGCTGATCGGCTACGGGCTCGCCGTGGTGCTCGGCCTGTCGCCCGAGCTGGCGGCGGGCATGGTGCTGGTCGGTTCGGCTCCGGGCGGCACCGCGTCGAACGTGATGGTGTACCTGTCGCGCGGCGACACGGCCCTGTCCGTGGCGATGACGACCGTCTCCACGCTGCTCGCGCCGCTGCTGACTCCGCTGCTCGTCCTGCTGTTGGCCGACGAGTTCCTGCCGGTCGACGCGGGCGGGCTGTTCGTGTCGATCGTGCAGATCGTGATCGTGCCGATCGTGATCGGGCTGCTGTTGCGGGCGCTCGTCCCGTCGTTCGTCGACCGGATGCTGCCTGCGCTCCCGCTCGTGTCGGTCACCGGGATCACGATCGTGGTGATGATCGTGGTCGGCGGAAGCTCGGCGACGTTGCTGTCGGTGGGCCTGCTGGTGATCCTCGCCGTCGTTCTGCACAACGGGCTGGGGCTGCTGCTCGGCTACGGGATCGCGGCCGCCTGCCGGGTCAGCGTGCCCTCCAGGCGCGCCATCAGCATCGAGGTCGGCATGCAGAACTCCGGCCTCGCCGCCGCGCTGGCCACTGCTCACTTCAGCCCGGTCGCCGCGCTGCCGTCGGCGATCTTCTCCGTCTGGCACAACGTCTCCGGTTCGATCCTCGCTTCCTACTGGTCGCGTCGCGGGGGAGTGCCTGCGACGTCCGACGAAGACCGCGAGAATCCCGTCGCCGAGCCGGAGAGCTGAACACCCCTCCGGGCGTACATGGCCGTCTCACCCGGGGCGTGCCTCGGGCAGCACCCACGGCAGGCGGCATTGTCAGTTGCCTGACAGGCGACGCTCTGCACGACATCGAGCAACGGCATGCCGTACGTGGCACCTGGGGACCGTCTCGTCTGAGACTCCGGAACACCGGAGGCTCGGCGAAACCGGCAAAGTTCTCGAAGGATGCGAGGGTAGCGGGCGGTCGCCCGGCGGACCCGATCATCCACGGACAGCGTCGCTCCAGGCTGCATTGTCCCGTGAGGTGAGTGGTCGTGTCCGGAGAAGGACATGCGTACTCGTCGCTCGGCCGTAGAGCGCTCGCGCGTCAACGGGACGAGGCGCGGCGTTCGTCGGTGGGAGACGCCTGACTCGCGGGCTTGCAGCGCCTCGCATGGACGATGCCTCCTCATCTGCGGCCCGCTCCGGAAACATCCTCGCGCCTTCGACTGTCATTGGCCGCGAACGGGTCTCCGGCCGGGGGAGCTGGTTCCGGCCGCTTTCACACTGACCGTCACGTCGTGTCGGCTCAGTTGCGGTCCGCTCCACCTTCGGCGGCAAGCCACGGACGTAAGGCACAGGCAGCATAGGCACCTTCACATCAGGCGGATCCGATCAGTTTAGTATTGCATCCAACTTAGGAAGACTGCATACTTCCGCCATGTTCACTGCTCCGCCTGACCGCCTGAGCCGCCCAGCCCTGACCGGATCGTTCGGAATGGCCGCGTCGACCAACTGGGTCGCTTCCGCCGTGGCGCAAAGCGTGCTGGAACGCGGCGGGAACGCGTTCGATGCCGTCGTTGCCGCAGGATTCGTGATGCACGTCGTGGAACCGCACCTGAACGGGCCTGGCGGAGACCTTGTCGCGCTGGTGACTCCAGCCGGCGGAGACACCATGGTGGTCAACGGGCAAGGTCCCGCGCCGCAGGGCGCCGACATCGCGCACTACCGGTCGCTCGGGCTGGAGTTCGTCCCCGGAGCCGGAGCGCTCGCCAGTGCCGTACCTGGCGCGGTGGAGGCCTGGCTGGTGATCTTGCGCGAACTCGGCACGTGGGAGCTGCGTGATGTTCTGTCGTACGTCCTGCACTACGCCGAGGTGGGGCATCCGCTGCTGCCGAACGCGGCCAGTACCATCGCGTCCGTCGCCGATCTCTTCCGCGACCACTGGCCGACGTCCGCCAAGCTGTGGCTGGTCGACGGTCAGGCGCCCGCTCCGGGGACACTGCACAAGAACCCGCAGTACGCCCGTACGTTGCGCCGCCTGCTTGCAGCCGCCGACACCGGCGCGACCCGGGAAGCTCGTATCGAGGCCGCGCTGCGCGAATGGAAGACCGGATTCGTCGCCTCCGCCGCCGCGAAAGCGGCCCAGACCCGGCACCGTCATGCTGACGGCAACGACTACGCGGGGGTGCTGTCGGTCGACGACTTCGCCGAGTTCACCGTGAAACTGGAGGAACCGGTACGGCTGACGTTCCGGGGCACCACGGTGGCCAAGGCGGGGTTCTGGTCACAAGGTCCGGTTCTGCTCCAGACGCTGGCCATCCTCGACCATTTCGACGATGCCGACCTCGATCCGTCGACCGAGCGCGGCGTGCACACCATCGCCGAGGCCCTCAAACTCGCGATGGCCGACCGCGATGCCTACTACGGGGACGCTCGCGACGACCACGGAGTCTTGCGGACCCTGCTTTCGCCGGAATACGCCAAACAGCGTGCCGCGCTGATCACGTCTCGCGCGTCGACGGAATGGCGGCCGGGAACAATTCCCGGCACCTCCCCGTACTTCCCGCCGCTGCGCACCAAAGCAGAGGTGGACGCCGCGGTGACCAATGCGTCCGCGATTGGCGAACCGACCGTCCGCCCGACCGGGGAAACCCGTGGTGACACCGTGCACATCGATGTGATCGACCGGCACGGCAATGTCGTGTCCGCGACCCCGTCGGGCGGTTGGCTGCAGTCCAATCCCACGATCGACGAACTCGGCTTCTGCCTGGGCACCCGCCTGCAGATGACCTGGCTCGACCCGGCGAGCCCGTCCGCGCTCCGTCCCGGCCGCCTGCCCAGGACGACGCTGAGTCCGACGATCCTGGAACGCGGCTCCGTCGCGGTGTCGGCGCTCGGCTCGCCCGGCGGAGACCAGCAGGACCAGTGGCAACTGCTGTATCTGCTGCGCACGTTGGTCGGCGGCTACAGCCCGCAGCAGGCGATCGAGTCGCCGATGTTCCACACCACCGCCGTCGCACAGTCGTTCTGGCCCCGGGAATGGACCCCGGGCGGACTGGTCGTGGAAGCGACTCTCGGCGCGGACGTCATCGAAGGCCTGCGCCGCCGGGGACACGCCGTCACCGTGTCCAATCCCGGCAACCTCGGCAGGTTGTCCGCCGTCGACCGGGACCCGGTCTCCGGCCAGATGCGCGCGGGTGCCAACCCGCGTGGTGCACAGGGATACGCGGTGGGGCGGTAGCCCCCGCCGTCCCGGTGCCGAAAGCCCCAGTTCGTACCGCACGTCTGACGAAGTTCACCGCTCACCCGGCACGAGGAGGCAGCACCATGAAACCGCACGGGAGCTTACGGCGCGTGCGCCGACGATTATCTGCGGCTCTTGCCGCGCTGACCGTCTTCGCCGGCTTGGCCGCCTGCGGGGTGTCCAGCGGCGCGGATTCCTCCGGTCGGCCCGATGAGCTGCATGTTCTGGTCGAGGCGATGCAGCCGGTGTTCGACCAATGGCAGGGCGGGGTGTCCACGCAAGGCGTGCTCCTGCTGGTCAACGAACCCTTGATCCGCTACGACGGGGAAGGCTTCCAGCCGAACGTGGCCGAGTCGTTCGAACAGGTCACGCCCACCAAGTTCGTCTTCACCCTGCGCGACGGCGTGCGATTCAGCGACGGGAGCGAGCTGACCGCCGAGGACGTGAAGTTCACGTTCCAGCAGGCGATGCGCGACGACCACATGAGCACCACGCACATCGTCATGAAAACCATCAAGTCGATCGCCGTCTCCGGCAACACCCTCACCGTCGAGCTCGCGAGGCCCCACTCGCTGTTTCTCTACACGGTCGCCCGGACCGGCATCGTCAGCAAAGCGTTCTACGACAAGCACGGGGACAAAGTGGGCACCCCGGACGTGGGGCAGCTGGGCACCGGTCCGTACCAGCTGATCAAGTTCGAGCCCAACAAGACGATGACGATCGGGCGCAACCCGCACTACTGGGGTGACGAGGCGGCGTTCTCGTCGATCACCTTCACCATCGTGTCGGACGATTCGGCACGGCTGCTGGCGCTGCACTCCGGAGAGGCCAACGCGATCTTCGAAATCCCCACCGGCCAGATCAAAGCGGTGCGGACCGTCGAGGACTTCACGTTCACCACGATCGACGGCACGTCACTGATCATGCTGATGATGGACGTGACGAAGCCGCCGTTCGACGATCCGGACGTGCGCGCCGCAGTCCGGCACGCCATCAACCGTCAAGGCCTGGTCGACTCCGCGCTGGCAGGCAACGGGCAGGTGGCCCGCACCCTGGTGTCGGTGTCCACGCTCGAACGCGTCGCGAGCAAGCAAGCGATCGAGAACACCCTTGGCAAGTTCGACAAGGCGAACGCGTTCGATCCCGACCTGGCGAAACGACTGCTGCGCAAGGCCGGGAAGCCGAATGGGTTCAGTGTGACGCTCCCTGTCGAGTCCGCCGACGCGGACGCCAGTCTTGTGGCGCAAGCGCTGGCGCAGGATCTCAAACGGGTAGGAATCGACGTCCGGCTCGAGCAGAAGGGTGACGACTACGTCGACGTCATCCTGCGCGGCAAGCACGAAGGCCTCCTGCTGTTCCAGTTCTCCAGCAACGCGCCCGACCCGGTCATGCCGATGGACTACTTCGTCCCGGCGAAGTCGCACCTCAACCTGACACGTCAGAACACCCCGGCCGCCGATGCGGCGGTGGCCCGCAGCCACGCCATCCCGGTCGGCGACCCGAAGCGTGGGGAAGCGCTCCTGTCCGGGCTGGCGGCTTACCACGCCGTGGGCGCGTCGCTGCCGCTGGCGATTCCCGACATGACGTTCGGCCTGAAGAAGCCAATGACGATCAACGGATTCACCAACTACTGGTGGATGCAGCGCTGGGATCTGCTGGTGGGGGTGAACCGATGACCACCGCCGAAGCCCCGGTAGCCGCCCGCAAACGCCCAGGCATCCCAGCAGGCTTGCTGCGCTACGTGCTGCTGCGGATCTCCGCATCGATCGTGGTCATGCTCGTGGTGAGTTTCGTGGTGTTCCTGTTCGTCCATGCCGCTCCGGGCGGACCGGAATACGCCATCGCCGGCAAGCTGGCGACCGAGGAACAACTGGCGAACATCCGGCAGATCTACGGCTTCGACCGGCCGCTGCTCGACCAGTACTGGACGTATCTCGGCCAGCTGTTGCAAGGCGAGCTCGGTGAGTCGGTGATCCAGCGCAGGCCCGTGGCCGCCCTGCTCGGCGAGGCGGCTGCAGTCACGGTGCCGCTGCTGGTGTTCACCTGGGTCATCGCGCTGGTGGCCGGTGTGGCGATCGGAGTCGTCACGGCCCACCGGGCGGGGTCCCGTGTCGACCGGTTCGCGCTGGGCATGACGACGCTCGCGGCAAGCACTCCGGCGTTCGTCCTCGGCACGGTGGTCGCGTGGTTCTTCGGTATCGAGCTCGGCTGGTTCCCGGCGCTGGGGATCGGCGACGGGGGCCTCGACACCGTCGCCCACCTCGTCCTGCCCGCGACCACCATGGCAATTGCCGTGCTGGCCATCACCACCAGGATCAGCCGGGTCCGGATCGGGCAGATTCTCGCCGAGGACCAGGCGCTGTTCGCCCGCGCCAGGGGCCTCGGACGCTGGTGGACGCTGCGCAACGTCGTGCTGCGGAACGCGGGTGTCCAGCTGATAACGCTGTCCGGCACCATCGTGGTCAGCCTGTTCACCGGGTTGATCCTGGTCGAGCGCGTGTTCAATCTGCCGGGCATCGGCAGCCTCATGGTGGAAGCCATCCACGACCAGGACATGCCCGTCATCCAAGGCGTGACGCTCTGCGCGGCGTCGCTCGTCGTGGTGGTCAATCTCGTCGTCGACCTGCTCTGCATGCTGGTCGATCCCCGTCTTCGCCTTCGATTGGAGTCCGCACGATGACCGCGGTGCCACACTCCACGCTCACGTCCAGCCGTTCTCGCGCGGCCCGCCTCCCGGTGCCGCGGATCCCGGTCCTGACCACGCTGGCCGGGCTCTTCCTGCTCGCCGTCGCGGCCTGCGCGATCTTCCCGGGCCTGGCTCCGGTGGACCCCGGCGCCATCGACGCCGCCGCCAGCCTGCAAGGGCCGAGCGGCGAGCACTTGCTCGGCACCGACCAGCTCGGCCGCGACATGTTCTCGCGGATCATCGCCGGAGCCCGGACGTCGCTGCTCGGCCCGCTCCTGCTGGCCGTCGGCGTCACCGTCGTCGGCACGCTGCTGGCCGTTGCGGCGGGCTATTTCGGTGGCCGCATCGACGCCGTGATCAGCCGAATGGTGGACCTGCTGTACTCGGTGCCCGCCCTGCTGGTGGCGATCGTGGTCGCCGGGGTCACCGGTGGAGGATTCGGCATCACGTTGGCGGTCCTGATCGTCTTCGGTCTTCCGCTGCACGTGCGCAACCTGCGCGCCGCCGTCATGGAGCGCGCGCATCTGCCGTACATGGAGGCCGCGGTCACGCTCGGCCTGCCCACATGGCGAGTCGTCCTGACGCACCTGGTGCCGACCATCGTGCCGAACATGGTCGCCACGTTCTTCCTGGTCTTCACCTACGGCGTGGTGGAGTTCTCGTCGCTGTCGTTTCTCGGCCTCGGCTCCCCGCCCGGGGCGCCCGACTGGGGCCGGATGGTCTCGGACAACCGGGCGACGATCTTCACCAACGTGTGGCCCGCCGTCGTTCCCGCGGTGGCGATCGTCCTGCTCGCCGTCTCGACCAACCTGATCGGCGAATACCTGCAGCGCAAGCACGACCAGGCGAGGAGACAACGATGAACCCGACCATCGCCGCCGGCCGGCAGGCCGGTCTGGCCACGGACTCACTCAGCGTCTGGCTCGAGCAGGGCCGGGCCCGCAGGCCGATCGTGGAGTCGATCAGCCTGCGAGTCGCACCCGGGGAGTCGATTGCGATCGTCGGCGAGTCCGGTAGCGGCAAGTCCGTCACCGCCCGCGCGCTTCTTGGCCTGTTGCCGCCCGAGCTGACCAGCGAGGGCGACGTGAAGGTCGCCGGCACGTCGTTCTTGCGGCTCAGCGAGGCGGCGCGGCGACGGTTGCGGGGCAACGAGATCGCCTTCATCATGCAGGACCCGTTCACCATGCTGAATCCGGTGATGAAGGTCGGTGACCAGGTCACCGCGGCACTGCGGGGCGCAGACGGGCGCAAGCTGTCCAGGGCGGAGCGGCGAGCCGAGGCCGTGGCCAGGCTGAACGAGGTCGGCATCACCGATCCGGCCGTGGTCGACAAGTACCCGTTTCAGCTGTCCGGCGGGATGCGGCAGCGGGTGGGGATCGCCGCCGCGATCGCGGAGAACCCGCGGGTGCTGATCGCCGACGAGCCCACCACCGCCCTGGATGTCACCACACAGCAGGAAGTACTGAAGCTGCTCGACCGGCTGCGCAGGACCCACGAGCTGGGTCTGATCCTGATCACCCATGATCTCCGTGTCGCGTTTGCCACCTGCGACCGCGTCTACGTGATGTATGCGGGACAGATCGTGGAAGCGGGGCAGACGGACGCCATCCGCGCCCGGCCGCGACATCCGTACACGGCGGCGTTGCTGGCCGCCGAACCGCCGCTGGATCATCGGGTGCCGCGGCTGATGACGATTCCCGGCTCCGTCCCGTCGCCCGGCAGCCGGCCGGACGGGTGCCGTTTTGCCCCGCGCTGCCCCTACGCGGTAGCCGCCTGCACCAGTTCGCCGGTGTCACTGCGCACCACTGATGAGTCCGGGACCCATCGGGTTCGGTGCGATCGTGCCGATGAGATCACCCTGGTCACCGACGACATGACCGGCCGTCCCGCTGCCGGTGCGGAGACGGTCCAGCCGGGCGACCTCCTCGTCAAGATGCGTGGCGTCCGCAAGAATTTCCAGGACAAAGTCGCGGTCGACGGTGTCGACGTCGACGTGTACGCCGGGGAAAGCGTCGGGTTGGTAGGGGAGTCCGGCTCGGGCAAGACGACGCTGGCTCGCATGATGGTCGGGCTGACCCGGCCCAGTGCGGGAAGTGTCCGGGTGGGCGGCGTGGAGCTGGCCGCGAAGCGGGTGTCCAGGCAGCAATGGGCGATGGTGCGCGGGCTGGTCCAGATGGCGTTCCAGGACCCGATGTCGACGCTGAACCCCACCAGGACGATCGGATCCACGCTCCGTGAAGGCCTGCGCCTGGCCGGGGCGGACGATCTCGAGACGGCCACCTCCGAGCTGCTGGAACGGGTCGGACTGCCTGCCGGATATGCCCGCCGCTGGCCGGGGCAGTTGTCCGGTGGGGAGCGCCAGCGGGTGGCCATCGCTCGCGCGCTGAGCCGCAACCCACGCATCGTGGTGTGCGACGAGGTCGTCTCCGCCCTCGACGTCTCCGTCCAGGCGCACATCCTGAACCTGCTTCGCGAGCTACAGGCCGACCTCGGGCTGACCTACGTGTTCATCACCCACGACCTCGCCGTCGTCCGGCAGATCACCGACCGAGTGTACGTGCTCAACCACGGCAAGGTGGTCGAGTCCGGCCCGACACCGGACGTCCTCGACCGGCCCCAGCACGACTACACCAAGCGGCTGATCGCCTCGATTCCGCGCGTCGAGCAGTAGCGCCTGGGCGGACACCGTGCCACGACCGGCAAGACGGCATCACTTCACCCAATATGGGATGCAATACGTGATAAACTGGATTCATTCGTCCGGAAGGAGAAGGTCGACGCGATGAGCTTCAGCACCGTCAAGGTGGCGGAGACCGCAAACGGGCCGATCGCCTACCACGAGCTCGGCTCGGGCGAGGTCCTGCTGATGCATCACGGCGGGGAGTCCCATCGTGGCCAGTACGCCGGCTTGGCCCCGCTGCTCGGCGAGGGCATTCGCGCCATCTCGTACGACCAGCGGGACGTGGGCGACAGCTTCCGCTGCACCGAGCCCTACGAAATCGGCGACATCGCCGACGACAGCGTGGCCCTGCTGGACGCCCTTGGGATAGAGCGAGCCCACATCATGGGGTTCTCATTCGGTGGTGCGGTGTCGCTGCACGTCGCGATCCGCCACCCCGACCGCGTGCAGAGCCTGATCTGCGGAGCGGCCCCCGCGAGCTTCCGGAACGTCAACGAGTTCACCAAGGCCGCTCTGGCCCGTCCGCCCGAGGAGCGCTTCGACATCATGGTCCAGGCCATCCTCAGCCCCGCCGGCCAGTCCGACCCGGCGCAGCTGGAGCGGTTGCGCACGATGATGGCCGGGCAGGTCAGCGACCCCGATTCGTACCGGATCCAGTCGCTGCGGGCGCACGACCTGGACGAGGAGCTACGGACCATCAAGGCGCCGACGCTGCTCATCTACGGTGCCGACGACCCGCTGGTCAGGCCCGAGGACGGACGGTTCATCGCGGAACGAATCCCCAACGCCACCTTCGTCTGCCTGCCCGACGCGCGGCACGGCCTGAGTTCGGAGTTCAAGGAACCCGTCGCCCGGCTCGTCCGGGAACACGTGCTGGCGAATCGCACCGATTCGTGACCGCTGTTCACCTCACCACAGGATCGGATCACTCATGAAAGTTCTGGTAACCGGGGCCGGTGTGGCCGGCCTGTCCGCCACCATCACCCTGCAGCGCCGCGGCCACACGGTCACCTTGATCGAACAGGCACCTGCCGTCCGGACGACCGGCTCGCCGATCGACGTGCGCGGCGATGCCCTGGACATGGTCCGGGAAATGGGCATCTACCACGAGATCCGAGCTGCCGAGATCAGCATGACCGTCGGCACGGAGTACGTCGACGACGAAGGAAAACGCATTGCGGGCTTCTCCACCAGGTACGCCAACGACCGGCCAGACGACATCGAGATCCCCCGGCCGAAGTTGATGCCGATCCTGGCCGGAGCACTCGAGGAGAACACCGATGTGCGGTTCTCCACCACGGTCACCGAGCTGTCCGACAACGGCGACTCGGTCCACGTCGTGCTGAGTGACGGGACCGAGGACGACTACGACCTGGTCGTGGGCGCCGACGGCATTCACTCGCGGACCCGCGCGCTGGTGTTCGGCCCGGAAGAAGACTATGTCAACTTCCTCGGGGTCTACGTCGTCCTGGCGCCGGTCGGCCCACCCGCGCCTGCCGGCACGCCTGGGCAGATGCACTTGGCGCCCGGCCGGATGCTCAGCTTGCTGCAGACGCCGAGCGAGGAGATCGTGGCCGGGTACTTCCGGTCGCCGAAGCTCGACATCGACTACCGCGATCAGGCAGCTGTCCACGAAGTCCTGCGCAGCGTCTACCGGGACGACGTGTGGCGGATCCAGGAGCTCGTCGCGCGTATGGGCGAAAGCGATGGCCTGTACTTCGACGAATGCGGTCAGACCAAGATGCCGGCGTGGTCCAAGGGCCGGGTGGTACTGGTCGGTGACGCGGCCCACTGTGCCTCACCGCTGTCCGGGCGTGGCACATCGCTTGCCATCAGCGGCAGCTACTTCCTCGCCGAGGCACTGGAAAAGCACCCGAACGACCATGCGGCCGCTTTCGCCGAGTACGAGAAGCGCCAGCGCCCCTACGTGGACCGTGCGCAAGCCGGCGTCGAGGGGTCGATCGACCGCAACGTGCCCGCGACCGCCGAGGCCATCGCGGCGTACCTGCAGGAAGTGCGCGAACTCGAAGCCAGCAGGCTGTGACCAGACGACAAGGAGAAATCATGAACTCGACACCGCAGGGGTTTTCCACCGACCCGGGAAACGAACTGATCTTCGCCAACGAGCACGTGCGGGTGTGGGCGATGACGCTGCAGCCAGGTGAAGCGATCTTCTACCACTCGCACCAGTACGACCACCTGATCCTGTGGCCACAGCCGGGCCGCGCCGCGTCGATGGAGTTCGACGAGGAAGAAGAGTTCAGCCATGTCCAGAACGCCGAGGCGGGCTACGCGTTCTTCAAGACCGTCGGCCGGCATGGTGGCCTCAAACCGCACCGGCTGAAGAACCTCGAGGACCACCCGGTCACCCACTACATCATCGAACTGGTGCGGGAGTCGGCGACCGAGGAACCGGGCAAACCACAGTCCAACGGCCGCGGGCTGTCCGGTCGCGACCACGACATCATCGACCCGAACGACTTCGTCGAGCCCAAGGAGAAGCGCGTCACGTATGCCTGGGGCTGACCAGCTGCAGCGCAACGACGCCCGTCGCGCCGCGCAGGAACGTGTCCGGGACCGCCTCGCGGTGCTGCTGGCGGTGAACAGCGGAGCGACGGACGCCATCGGATTCCTGGCGCTCGGCGGAGCGTTCGCCAGCGTGATGACCGGGAACATGGTGATCACCGGCGTCGGCGCGGCGACGGCCGACGGGAGCCTGATCGTGCTGGCGGTCAGCGCGATCATCAGTTTCGTCGTCGGGTGCGCCCTCGGCGCACGGCTGGCGGGCTTGCCGCAATCCGGTGATCCGGTGTGGCCGGCCGCCGTCACCCGTGCGCTGGCGGTGCAGACCGTGCTGACCGTGATGCTCTCGGTCGTCTGGTGGGTCACCGGGCCCGAGCGTGGCGAAACAGTGCGCTTGATCCTGCTTGGCGGGCATGCTGTGGCGCTGGGCCTGCAGAGCAGCACCGTGCAGCGCTTCGG
Organism: Thermocrispum sp.; assembly: GCF_002919275.1. NCBI lineage: Bacteria > Bacillati > Actinomycetota > Actinomycetes > Pseudonocardiales > Pseudonocardiaceae > Thermocrispum > Thermocrispum sp. The sequence goes on from NZ_PKFA01000003.1 coordinate 41,839, forward strand.
CGCCAGGGGCTTGTCGACGACCTACCTGACCGGCACGCTCACCGGACTCGTCGTCCGGCTGGCGACGGGAGGGGGTGTCCGCAGCGTCGGGCGCAACGCCGCGTTGTTGCTCGGGCTGATCGGCGGAGCCGCACTCGGCGCGGTGCTCACCGCGAAGGCATGGGCGCTGGCACCGCTGACGCAACTGGTGCCCCTGGTGCTGGTCCTCGCGCTGGGCGTGGTACTGCCGTCTGGCAGTAGACGTTTCGGGCGGACCACCCCAAGCTGATCACGCGAGTGGATGCATAATCCTCCCGTTACATACCAACAGCCGGGGTGAGGATTCCATCGCGAGGAGTGCGTATCCCATATGGACGACATCGAGGGTTCTGAGTCGATCAGCGACCGGGTGGCCGAGGAGCTGCAGCGCCGGATCCTCAACGGCGTCATTCCGGTCGGGTCGTGGTTGCGGCACAACTCGATCGCGGAGGAGTTCGGGGTGAGCCGAACCCCGGTCCGGGAAGCACTCCGAGTCCTGCACGCCCGGGGCATCGTCACGATCGTCAAGAACCGGGGTGCCCGGGTGAACGGGCACTCCGGCCGGGACGTGCGCGAGCTGGGAGAGGTCCGAGCGGCCATCGAAGGGCTGGCGGCCGAGCTGGCCGTGCACCGGATCAACGACGCCCAGGTGCTGCAGATGCAGCGCGCGCTCGACGATTTCGCCGACGCCATCGAGCGGTACACCGGCAGCCCCGAGCTGTCGGAGTCGGACGAGGCGAACGAGCGCTGGGCGAAGGCCAACAGCGACTTCCACGGCGCGATCGTGGCCGGGTCGGGCAACCGGCAGCTGATGCTCAGCCTGGAAGACATCGGCCGCAGGCTCCCGCTCAATTCGAGCTACCCGGCGTACAAGGGCAACACGCGGTTGCTGAAGCAGAACCTGCAGGAGCATCAACGAATCGCCGAAGCGATCCTGGCGCATGATGCCGAAGCGGCGCGGCGGGCGATGGTCGACCACATCAAGTCGGCCAGCGAGTCGCTGGCGCGCTACGTCGAGGAGCACGAGCGGCGGGCATGAACCGGGGCGTCCCGAACGTCCGTAACGGGCGGCATCTGTGGCTGGGACCGGCTCTCGGTATGGCCGTCCGGCGCGAGTGAGACGCTGAAGCCACGGCGAGCGGTCGCCCGCGAGGACTCTGACGCAATTCATCTTGACGCGCCGTCCATGCCGCCGCGGCAGATCGAACGGGCCGATCCAGCGCGCAACTGCTGCAAGATCTCGCCCCTGCTCAGCGCGTCTACCGGCTGGCAGTGGATCGGTGCGCTGACCATGAATTGGGTGGTAGGGGGCGGCGGCGTGGGCACGGTGTCCGCCGTTTCACCGACTTGGCAGGTCCGGCTCACCCGACGCCGGGACATCCGGTGTCCGCTGCCCAGCCCGCACGCTCGCCCGGTTCGGCTGCTGTGGCTGAGCACCCGCCAGCCGTCTGTATCCGGGCGGACGTTGTCCGGATGTGGTCGATGACTGGGTTGGCCAGCTGTTCTACCGCGCCGATGTCGATGCGACGGTTGCCGCTGTGGTCTGTTCGCAATCGACAGGCGGCACTCAAGTCGACTCATCGGCGCGGGAGCGAGCGGAGTGTACGCGGAGAGATGCCGAAAGGCGGCTACGAAGGCTGCAGGGACGCCATCGAAGTCGGGGGAGAGTCCGCCGCACTGGTCGAATCGATCAACGCCACCCGTGCCGAACGCGACGCAGCCAGGGCGGTCCTCAGCACGGCAGCAGTCAGCGACGCCATCGCAGAGGCTGAGATCTACGCCATGATCGACTCGCTGGGCGACGTCCGAAATGCCTTGAACACGGCAAGCCAGAGCGGCTTGCCGAAGCCTACTCGACGCTGGGCTTGAACGTCCTGCACGCGCCCGAGGACAAGATCGCGTCTGCAACCATGCAGCCCGCAGCGCGGGTGAACTAGCAACCGTGTCCGGAGGGGGACTTGAACCCCCACGCCCTTAACGGGCACTAGCACCTCAAGCTAGCGCGTCTGCCATTCCGCCACCCGGACTTTGCGGCGTCCAGGGTAGCGGATGCGGCAAGATCAATGCCACGGGGGGTCCCGTTGACGTTCACCACGGCGCGGCGCAGTCGGCCTCACCACGCGCAGCGGCGGGCAATGGTAGGAATCCCTATGTGTGCGCCCACCACGAAAGCCCGGCCGCTGCCGGCGGGATCGACGCCGCCGCAGCCGAGTCCGTCGTGCTGACCAGTGAACTCATCCAGATCGACTCGACCAACACCGGTGATCCGGCCACCGTCGTGGGGGAGCGGGAAGCGGCCGAGTACGTGGCCGCCAAGCTCCAGGAGGTCGGTTACGAAACCGAGATGGTCGAGTCCGGTGCCCCGAACCGGTGCAACGTGTTCGCCCGGCTGCCCGGGGCCGATCCCGGCCGCGACGCGTTGCTGATCCACGGTCACCTCGACGTGGTGCCCGCGGACCCCACCGAGTGGTCCGTGCACCCGTTCTCCGGTGCCATCCAGGACGGCTACGTCTGGGGCCGCGGCGCGGTCGACATGAAGGACATGCTGGGCATGACGCTGGCCATTGCCCGGTACTACAAGCGGGAAGGCATCGTGCCGCCGCGCGATATCATCTTCGCCTTCCTGGCCGACGAGGAGGCCGGCGGCACCTACGGCGCACAGTGGCTGGTCGACAACCGCCCCGACCTGTTCGAGGGCGCCACGGAAGCCATTGGTGAGGTCGGCGGGTTCTCCATCACGCTCAACAACGACCAGCGCGCCTACCTGATCGAGACCGCGGAGAAGGGCATCCGGTGGATGACCCTGCGAGTGCGGGGGCGGGCCGGGCACGGGTCGATGATCAACCACGACAATGCCGTGACGAAGCTCGCCGAGGCGGTCGCCCGGCTCGGCAATCACCGCTTCCCGCTGGTGCTCACCGACTCCGTCCGCGAATTCCTCGCCGGCGTCTCGGAGATCACCGGCCTGGAGTTTCCCGAGGACGACCTCGACGCCGCAGTGGCCAAGCTCGGCAACGTCTCCCGTGTCATCGGTGCGACCCTGCGCGACATGGCCACGCCGACGATGCTCAAGGCCGGCTACAAGGCCAACGTCATCCCGTCGGTCGCCGAGGCCACGGTGGACTGCCGCATCCTCCCCGGCCGCATGGAGGCGTTCAACCGGGAACTGGACGAGATCCTGGGGCCGGACGTCGAGCGCGAGTGGCTGGAGCTGCCCCCGGTCGAGACGACCTTCGACGGCCCGCTGGTCGAGGCGATGAAGGCCGCGGTGCGGGCGGAGGACCCGGAGGCGCACACGCTGCCGTACATGCTCAGCGGGGGCACGGACGCCAAAGCACTCAGCAAGCTCGGCATCCGCTGCTTCGGGTTCGCCCCGCTCAAGCTGCCCGCCGACCTGGACTTCACCGCGCTGTTCCACGGGGTCGACGAGCGCGTCCCGGTCGACGCGCTGAAGTTCGGCACCCGCGTGCTCGACCGGTTCCTGCGGAGCTGCTGACGCGCTACGGTCGCGTCAGGTGATCAGCCCGGGCAGGCCCACGTTGGAAGGCTGCTGCTTGCGGCGCAGCCACACCCGGCGCGACCCGTCGGCGTACAGCCGCACGTTGGACAGCTCCCAACCGGAGAACTCCGCATGGATGGCCAGCTGCATGGCAGCCGTCGGTCGTGACACGCCAGGCGGAATGCGCAGCCGACGGTACTCCCACTTCCCGTCGACCACCGCCGTCTGGTTGTCCCCGTCGTCCACCGCCCCGGTAGTCACGGTCGAATCACCTGGTTCCCTTCGCCGGCGCCCGAAGCCACCAGCACGTCACCTGTGTGTGCATCGACCGTAACCGAATTCGGCTGCCGTACGGTAGGGAACCGATATCGTTCCTGCGGCTCGCCACCCGCGACGTCGAACCCGACGACCTCGTTCGTCTCGGTGACCGTCACCCAGGCGACGTTCCGCCGCGCGTCGTAGGCGATGCCGTAAGGCGACCCCGGCACGGGATAGCGCTGCCGCAGCAGCAGCGGCTCGAGGCTGAAAGCCAGCAGCGCCCCGCGCCGGGTGTCCACCACCAGCACCCGCCCGAACTCGTCGACAGTGCCGTTCGTGGCGCCTTGCCCCGCCCGCAACCCGAGCCGCACCTCGCCGGCTTCCACGTCCACCTGGAAGAGCGCGCTGCGCAGCCGGTCCAGCACCGCGGCATGCCCGTCGGCGACGAAAACCTGGTCCGCGCTCGCCAGGTCGTCGGTGATCATCTTCACGCGCTTGCCGCCACGCCGGACCTCGATGCCGTCCCTGCCGCGTGCGATCAGCGTCCATTCGCCGAGCCGAGCCGTGCGATGCGCCTGCTGAAGCGGCTCACCCGGCCGGACCGTGCCCGCAGGCTCGGTCGTGGTGGCGGGGGAGCGGGCCGGGGTGGCGGCGACCAGCTTGTCCGTGACCTGCAGGGGATCGTCCGGCATGCTGGTGCCGTCACCGCCGTCCGCGCACCCGGTCAGCGCCAGCACGGCTACCAGCAAGCTGGCCACCGCGCGCTCAGCCACGGCGTTGCTCCGGATATCCGAACTCGATGGCACTCACGTCGTCCAACGCCGCGGTGATCTCCGCAGGCAGCTCGAGCTCCTCCGCCGCCAGTGAAGCGGCCAGCTGGGCGGTGTCACGGGCGCCGACGATCGGTGCCGCGACAAGGTCCCGGTCGCGTACCCAGGCAAGGGCCACCGCCAGCGGTGACGTTCCCAACCCTTCCGCCGCGGTGGCTACCGCCTCCACGATGCGAGATGCCCGGTCGTTGCGGTGATGATCGACATAGCCGGCATAGCCGGGATCCGCGCCGCGCGAGTTCGGCGGCGTCCCGCCGCGGTACTTGCCGGTCAGCACTCCGCGTCCGAGCGGCGCCCACGGCAACAAGCCCACGCCGAAATGCCGGGCAGCAGGCACAACCTCGCGCTCGATCCCGCGCTCCAGCAGCGAATACTCCGACTGCACCGACACGATCGGGTTCGGCCCGCCCTGCTGAGCGGCCGCCGCGGCGGCCAGCTGCCAGCCGGTGTAGTTGCTGACCCCGAAGTAGCGCACCTTGCCGGTGGCGACCGCGTGGTCCGCCGCCGCCAAGGTTTCCTCAAGCGGCACCTGGCCGTCCCAGACGTGGACCTGCCACAGGTCGACGTGGTCCACCCCGAGCCGCCGCAGCGACCCGTCCAACGCATTCAGCAGCGCACCGCGCGACGCCCCGGAACCGAACGGTCCGTCGTTGCGTTTCGCCGCCGCCTTGGTGGCGATGACGATGTGGTCACGCGGCACCACGTCGTCGAGCAACCCACCGAGGATGCGTTCGCTCTCGCCGTCGCAGTACACGTCGGCGGTGTCGACCAGGGTGCCGCCCGCCTCGACGAAGGCCGCCAGTTGGCTGGCCGCCTCGTCGGCGTCGGTGGCCTCCCCCCAGCTCATCGTGCCCAGGCCCAGGCGGGAGACCCGCAGACCCGAATTGCCCAGCCGCCGTTGCCGCATGCAGGCAGCCTATGTCAGCGATGATCGCTTCGCGCCACCCCCGTGCGGTGGCGAGTCGCACGAGCCATAGAGTCCGTGCCCGTGCGACTCGGACTGAACGTGGGGTACTGGTCGAGCACGGCCGCCAATCCGGCCCGCGCGCAAGCCTGGCTCGACGTGGCCGTCGAGGCCGAACGGTTGGGCTACTCCTGCGTGTGGGTCGCCGAGGCGTACGGCTCGGACGCTGCCACTGTGCTCGGCTACCTCGCCGCTCGCACCAGCACGATCGACCTGGGCGCTGCGGTGTTCCAGATCCCCGCACGCACGCCCGCCATGACCGCCATGACGGCCGCCACGCTGGACACCCTGACCGGCGGCCGGTTCCGTCTCGGCCTGGGGGTCTCCGGGCCGGTCGTCTCGGAAGGCTGGCATGGCGTCCGCTTCGACGCACCGCTGGAACGCACCCGCGAGTACGTCGAGATCGTGCGGCGCGCACTACGCCGGGAGAAGCTGCGCTATTCCGGCAGGCACTACACGCTGCCGCTGCCGGACGGCCCAGGCAAGCCACTGCACCTGCAGTTGCGGCCACCACGCGCCGAGCTGCCGGTGTATCTGGCCGCCATCGGCCCGCGCAACCTGGAACTGACCGGCGAGATCGCCGACGGCTGGCTGCCGGTCTTCTTCTCGCCCGAGCACGCCGGCGAGCAGGTGCGCCACCTGCGCGCCGGTGCCGACGCCGCCGGGCGGCCCCTCACCGGGCCGGGCGGCTTCGACATCGCTCCGTCGGTGCCGGTGGTGGTGGGCCCGGACTGGCGCAAGTGCGCTGACGCCGTCCGCGGCTACGCCGCCCTCTACCTCGGCGGAATGGGCAGCCGGGAGAAGAACTTCTACAACGCGCACGCCCGCCGCATGGGCTTCGAGCGCGAGGCGGACGAGGTGCAGCGGCTCTACCTCGAGCGCAACTACCAGGCGGCGATGCAGGCGATCCCGGTGGAGTTCCTGGACGCCACGTCGCTGCTCGGTCCGGTCGACCGCATCGCCGACCGGCTGCAGGCGTACGCCGATGCCGGTGTCGGCACCCTCAATGTCCTGCCGTTTCCGGCAGGCGGTGGTTCAGGTTCGCTCGACGCGGTCGCGACGCTGCGCGCGGCCGCCGAGGCATGTGACAAGGCAGGAGTCTCGTAGTGGGGTGGTTGGAAGCGGCAATCTTGGGCATCGTGCAGGGACTGACCGAGTTCCTGCCGATCTCTTCGAGCGCACACCTGCGGATCACCGCGGCCCTGGCCGGCTGGGGTGACCCGGGTGCGGCGTTCACCGCCGTGACGCAGATCGGCACCGAGCTTGCCGTGGTGATCTACTTCGCGGGCAAGATCGGGCGGATCCTGCGTGCCTGGTTCTTCTCCCTGTACCGGCGTGACTACCGGCATCACCCGGACGCCCGGCTGGGCTGGTTGATCATCGTCGGCTCGATCCCCATCGTGGTGCTGGGCCTGCTGTTCCAGGAGCAGATCCACTCGGTGTTCCGCGACCTGCGGCTGACCGCGATGGTGCTGATCGTCTTCGCCGTCCTGTTGTGGCTGGCCGACCGTTACGGCAGGCAGGTCCGCGACCTCGACCACTTGACCGTCCCGCACGGCCTCGGCTTCGGGTTCGCCCAGGCCATGGCGCTCATCCCGGGGGTGTCCCGCTCCGGTGGCACGATCACCGCGGGTCGGCTGCTGGGCTACAAGCGGGCCGACGCCGCCGAGTACGCGTTCCTGCTGGCCGTCCCCGCGGTCCTGGGTTCGGGCATCTACGAGCTGCGCGAGATCGGCAACGGCGCCTCACCGGACTGGGGTCCGACGCTGCTGGCCACCGTCGTGGCGTTCGGCGTCGGCTACGCGGTGATCGCGTGGCTGATGGCCTACATCAAGCGGCACAGCTTCCTGCCGTTCGTGATCTACCGCATCGTGCTCGGCGTGGTCCTGCTGGTGCTGGTGTTCACCGGGGTGCTGGATCCGCAGGCGGGTCCGGACATCTGATCCTTGCCGCCCGGGCCACGAGCCGGAATCTGCGGCTAACCTGAACCACGTGGGCACCGTGATCATGCTGCGGCACGCTCGCTCGACGGCCAACGGTGACGGCGTGCTGGCCGGGCGCCTGCCCGGTGTCGGGCTGGACGACCACGGCCGCGGGCAGGCCACCGACCTGATCGGGCGGCTGGCCCAGGTGCCGCTGGCCGCGGTGGTCCATTCGCCGCTGCAGCGGTGCGCGGAGACGGTGCTGCCGCTGACCAGGGAGCGCAACCTCGAACCGATCGTCGAGGAGCAGCTGTCCGAGGTCGACTACGGCGAGTGGTCCGGGCGCAAACTGTCCGACCTGGTGGAGGAGCCGCTGTGGCGGGTGGTGCAGCACAACCCGTCAGCGGCCGTCTTCCCGGGCGGGGAAGGGCTCGCCGACGTCCATGCGCGCGCCGTGGCCGCGGTGCGCAGGCTCGACGCGGCCATCACCCGCGAGCACGGCGAGCACGCGGTGTGGCTGTTGTGCTCGCACGGCGACGTGATCAAGGCCCTGCTCGCCGACGCGCTGGGCCAGCACCTGGACTCGTTCCAGCGCATCGTGATCGACCCGGCGTCCATCTCGGTGGTCCGCTACAGTCCGCTGCGCACGTTCGTGCTGCGGGTCAACGACTGTGGCGGCTCGCTGGAATCGATCGTCCCGAGGCCGGACGAGAAGAAGCCGGGGCAGGGGAGCGGTTCGCCCGCGGACGGATCCGACGCGGTCGTCGGCGGAACGACCGGAGCCTGACACGACGAACGGCCCGGCGGGCCGGAACGCCCTGCCGGGCCGTCGCACGCGCGAGGCGCTGGATCAGATCAGGCCGAGGTTGCGCACCGCGTCCCGCTCTTCGGCCAGTTCCTGCACGGAAGCGTCGATCCTGGCACGGGAGAACTCGTTCAGCTCCAGGCCCTGCACGATGGAGTACTCCCCGTTGGCGCAGGTGACCGGGAACGACGAGATCAGGCCCTCCGGCACGCCGTAGGAGCCGTCGGACGGCACGGCCATGGACACCCAGTCACCGTCCGGGGTGCCGTTGACCCAGTCGTGGATGTGGTCGATGGCCGCCGATGCCGCGGACGCGGCCGACGAGGCGCCGCGCACCTCGATGATCTCGGCGCCCCGCTTGGCCACCCGCGGGATGAACTCGTTCTCCAGCCACTGCTGGTCGTTGACCACCTCGGCGGCCGGCTTGCCGTTGACCTCCGCGTGGAACAGGTCCGGGTACTGGGTGGCCGAGTGGTTGCCCCAGATGGTCATCTTCGAGATGTCGGCCACCGACACGCCGAGCTTGGCCGCCAGCTGCGCTTTGGCGCGGTTGTGGTCCAGCCTGGTCATCGCGGTGAACCGCTCGGCGGGCACGTCCGGCGCGTTCTGCTGCGCAATGAGCGCGTTGGTGTTCGCCGGGTTGCCGACCACCAGCACCTTCACGTCGTCGGCGGCGCCCGCGTTGATCGCCTCGCCCTGTGGCTTGAAGATCCCGCCGTTGGCCTCCAGCAGGTCCCGGCGCTCCATGCCCTTGGTGCGCGGCCGGGCCCCCACCAGCAGCGCCACGTTGACGCCGTCGAACGCCTTGCGCGGGTCGTCGAAGATGTCCACCCCGGCCAGCAGCGGGAAGGCCGCGTCCTGCAGCTCCATCGCGGTGCCCTCGGCCGCCCGCATCGCCTGCGGGATCTCCAGCAGCCGCAACCGCACCGGCCTGTCCGCGCCGAGCAACTGGCCAGAAGCGATGCGGAACAGCAGGGCGTAGCCGATCTGGCCAGCCGCACCAGTGACGGTGACGTTGACAGGGGCGTTGGTCATGAGCACTCCTATGCGCGACGTCGAATCGTTGCGGATGCTATCCCACCCAGAGCGCCTGGGCACCGCCTCCGGGCGGCGGTGTAGCGTTCATCTCCGATATGGAACAGTCTCGACGCGAGGTGCGCGCAACATTCGTTGCCTCGCGCCTGCCGCTGCGCACGATCGCCGCCGGAACGGTCGGCAGCGTGCTGATGATGCTCGCCGCGCTCGGCGCGGGCGGGATCCTGATCTCCGACCCGGTCATCGGAGCGGGCCCGCTGTCGTGGATCCGCTACGGGCACGGCCGATGGCTGGCCACCTGGGTGCTGTACGCCGGGTTCGGGCTGACCGTGCTGGCGTGGATCCGGCTCGGCCGGTACGTGCTGCGGGGCAAGGCCGACGCGACCGCGGTGCTGGTCGCCGCGGCGTGCTGGATGGCCCCGCTGCTGATCTCGCCGCCGCTGTTCACCCGCGACGCGTTCGTCTATCTCGCCCAGGGCGCCCTGCTGTACGACCTCGACCCCTACACCAACGCGCCGAACATGGTCGAGGGCCTGCCGACCGTAGTGCAGAACGTCTACACGGCGTGGCAGAGCACCCCGTCGCCCTACGGTCCGCTCTTCCTGGCCATCGCCAAGGGCGTGGTCACGCTGACCGGCGACGACCCCATCCTCGGCGTCATCGTGCTGCGGCTGGCCCTGCTGCCCGGCCTGCTCGCCCTGGTCTGGGTGCTGACCAAGCTCGCCCCGCACCTCGGCGGACGGGCGGCGATCGCGCTGTGGCTGGCCGTGGCCAGCCCGATGATGGTGGTGCATCTGTGGGGTGGCCCGCACAACGAGCTGATCATGCTGGCCTTCCTGGCCGGTGGCGTACTGGCCGCGCTGCAGCGCAAGCACCTGCTCGCGGTGTTCCTCGGCACCCTCGCCATGCTGATCAAGCCGACCGGCGCGCTGGTCCTGCCGTTCATCGTGTGGATCTGGGCCAACCATCTGCCCGCCGAGCGCGGGCGGGTGCGCAACTTCGTCACCGCTTTCGTGCCCGCCGTCGGCCTGTTCGCCGTGGTCTACGCCGCAGGCACCTGGTTGTCGCTCGGCTCGATCAATTTCGGCTGGCTGGGCGCCCTGGACGGCCCGCAACTGATCAAGAACTGGCTGAACTTCCCGACCGGGATCGGCCAGCTGCTGCACTTCGTGGCCGACTTGTTCGTCGACGTCCCGCAATCGCCGTTCGTCACCGGGGCGCGCGGGGTGGCCTGGCTGGTGCTGGCCTGCTTCGCGACCTGGCAGTGGTGGCAAGCACGCAACGGCGGGGTCACGGCCGTCAAGCACCTGGCGATCACGCTGCTGGCGGTCGCCATGCTGGCACCGCCGACGCTGCCGTGGTACTTCTCCTGGGCCCTGGTGGTGGCGGCCGGCTTCACCTGGACGCCACGGGCCATGGCCGTGGTGGTCGGCGGCTCGGTCTTCCTCGTGCTGGCCTTCTACCCGACCGGGGAGCAGGCGCTCTACAACTGGTGGTACATGGCCATGGTGTTCGTGGCCATGTACCTGGCGGCGCGGGCCATGGTGCAGCCGGAACCGCTGGCGCTGCGGGAGCTGCTGGCGCGGGGGTGGCAGGAGATCCGCCCGCGCCGAGCAGCCCCCAGCGCCACCGCCGAGGCCGGCGAGCAGCCGCGACGCAGCCGAACGCCCGACCGCTAGCGCTCCAGCCGCAGCGTCGGCACACCGGCCGGCTCGAATCCGAACACCTGCCCGTAGAAGGACAGCTCGGACTCCAGCGCGGTGACGATCGACTCGGCGCGCCGGAACCCGTGCTGTTCGCCTTCGAACGCCACGTAGGCGTGCGGGATGCCGCGGCCCCGGATGGCGTCCACGAACGCTTGGGCCTGCTCCGGCGGGCACACTTCGTCCTCCAGGCCCTGCAACAGCAGCACCGGGCAGGCCAGCGAGTCGGTGTGGGTGATGGGGGAGCGGTCCACGTACTTCTGGCGGTCCTCCGGCAGCGTGCCGACGAGGCCGAACAGGTACTGGGATTCGAAGTCGTGGGTACCGCCCTCGACGAAGCCGAGCATGTCGATGACCGGGAACATGATCGTCGCGGCCGCATACGTCGTGCACGTCACCGCCGACAGCGCCGACGTGTAGCCACCGGCGCTGCCGCCCCGGATGCCGAGCCGCTTGCCGTCGGCCGTGCCCTCGGCCGCCAGTGCCTTGGCGACGGCTTCGCAGTCGGCGACGTCGACCACGCCCCAGTTGCCGCGGAGCCGGTTCCGGAAGGCCCGTCCGTAGCCGGTGGAGCCGCCGTAGTTGACCGCGACCACGCCGATGCCGCGGCTGGTGAGGTAGGCGATCTGCAGGTCGGCCGTGGGGCTGACCGCGCTGGTCGGCCCGCCGTGCACGTGAACCACGTACGGCGGCAGCTCGCCCTCCGGGGCGGCGAAGTCGGGATTCGTCGGCGGGTAGACGAACGCCGGGACGTCCCCGTCCGGTCCACTGAAGAAACGCTCCTGCGGTTCTGGCAGGTACTCGGCCGGGGGCAGCTCGGTGGTGGGATGGCTGAGCGTGGCCACGGCCGACCCGGCATCCAGGTCGACGGTCACCACCCGCCCGAGCTGCTTCGGGCCTGCGGCGACGCCGGCGATCCGGCCACCGCGCGCAGCCAGCGACGGTGCCCACGACGGGAGGTCGACGTCGACGTCGGTGAGGGTGCCCGCTGCGGGGTCGAGCACCGCGGGCCGCCCCTTGCGCAGCAGCACGTACTTGCCGGCGTGCTCGCCGCCCAGCGGTGCGAACCAACGGAGGCCGAGCGTCCACAGCGGCCCGCCGTGTTCCTCCTCCGCCGCGAACAGGCACTTGGTCGTCATCCCGTCGGCGGAGAGGGTGAGGCGGTGCAGGTTCCACCAGCCGTCGGGGTCCATGAGCGCCAGCAAGGAACCGTCGGCATCCCAGGCGACCTGACAGACCGAGACGTCCCGGCCACCGGCCACCACGCGGTGTGGTCCGAACGTGCCGTCCGCCTGCACCTCCGCCACAACCAGCTCCGTGGAGTCCCATGGCATGTTCGGGTGGTCCCAGCCGATCCACGCGGCCAGCCGACCGTCTGGCGACAGGTGCGGCGCGGTCATGAAATGGTGACTGGCGCCCAGCCTGCGCACCTCGCCGGTCAGCGTCACGGCCACCAGGTCGCGTACCACGTCCGTGGGATGCGGTCCGGTCACGGTCTCCCGCACCATCCATGCCTCGCCGGGCAGCCCGGGCTGCAGGTCGCTGTAGCGGTACCCGTGCGGGCGATCCGGCTCGGGTGTCAGCGGCCGCGGCTTCGCCTGCTCGTCCACGGAGACGGCGTAGACCCGCTGATCGTCCCAGTTGGTGAACACCAGCGTGCCGTCGACGGCTGTCCACGGCTGGCCGCCGTACTCGTGCACCCGATTGCGGGCGTTCCACGGAGCAGGCAGCAGCTCTTGCGGCCCGTCGGGTGTCTGCCGCACGACGGTGTAGCGGCCGCCCTCGGTGCTGCGCGGCTCGACCCACCACACCTCGTCACCGACGAATCCGGTCCACTGCGGCGGCCTGCCGACTTCCGCGGCCTGCTGTGCGGTGATAGGGGATGTCCAGCTTCCGTACGGGGCAATCGTCGTCACGGCAGCCACCTTGCCACGACCGCGCCTGCGCCGCTGCGCATTGCGCCCCGTGCCGTCCCGCCGCGTACGCCACGGGCGAACGCGCTGGTCGATCATGCCGGGCAGATTTGGGTAGCCTAGTCTCGAGCTGCCATGTCCAGGGTCATTCACGTATTCCGCCATCCTGACCGGTTCGTCTCCGGAACGGTCGGGCAGCCAGGTGACCGCACGTTCTACCTGCAGGCCAGCTCCGACAGCAGGCTGGTGAGCGTGCTGCTGGAGAAGCAGCAGCTGTCCGTGCTCGCCGAACGGCTGAGCACGCTGCTGGACGAGGTCGCCGCACGATTCGACGCCGACATCCCGGCGGAGGCGCCGGCCGACATGATCGACAACGACCCGCTCGAAGTGCCGGTGGAGGCCGAGTTCCGGGTCGGCACCATGGGGCTGGGCTGGGACGCCGAAACCGACTCGGTGGTGATCGAACTGCTGGCCGTCACCGACGAGGAAATCGACGAGACGGTGGTCCTCGACGACACCGAGGAAGGGCCGGACGCGGTCCGGGTGTTCCTGTCACCGGCCTACGCCAGGGCGTTCGCCGAGCGTGCCGGGCGGGTGATCGCCGCGGGACGCAAGCCGTGCCCGCTGTGCGCCGAGCCGCTGGACCCGGACGGCCACATCTGCCCGCGCCAGAACGGGTACCGGCGGGAACCCGGCCTGTTTGGCGGCGAGTGACCGTGACGCGGCAGCCGGAGCCGGACGACCTCACCCTGATCACCCACGGCACCCTCGAGCTGTCCGGCCGCCTGGTCGACGCCTCCAACGCCACCTTGTTCTGCACCGTCGAGCTGGACGGCCGCACCGCGCACGCGGTGTACAAGCCGATCGCCGGGGAGCGCCCGCTGTGGGACTTCCCGGACGGCACACTGGCCGGCCGCGAAGTGGCCACGTACACGATCGCCCGGCATAGCGGCCTCGGGCTGATTCCACCGACCGTGCTGCGGGACGGGCCGTTCGGGCCGGGGATGGTCCAGCTGTGGATCGACACCGCCGGCGAGGAGCTGGTCGACGTGCACCGGCCCGACGAGGTGCCGGACGGCTGGCGCCAGGTGCTCGTCGCCCGCGACCGATCCGGCGAACCGGTGGTGCTGGCGCACGCCGATCGCCCGGACGTGGCCGAACTCGCGGTGCTGGACGTCGTGGTGAACAACACCGACCGCAAAGGCGGCCATGTACTGCACGGGCCGGGCGACCGCGCCTACGGCGTCGACCACGGCATCTGCCTGCACGCCGAACCGAAGCTGCGCACGGTGTTGTGGGGCTGGGCGGGGGAGCCGTTGCCGGAAACCGCGCGCGAGAAGCTGGCCAAGCTGCGCGCCGCCATCGACGGTGAGCTCGGCGAGCACCTGGCCGAACACATCACGTCCGCGGAGATCCGGGCACTGGCCGATCGCACGGACAAGCTGCTGGCTGCCGGAGTGTTCCCCACACCGGCCGAGCAGGTACGGGCCATACCCTGGCCGCTGTTCTGACGCCGCGCCCCGACGCAAGCGCGTGACGGCGGGGCGTGAACGCCGCCACCACGGCGGAACCGGCGACGCGCGGGCGAGAACGGCGCTGCGGCGCCGCCCCGGCCGTTACCCTCTGCCGCGTGCGAGCTCATTCCTACGGCGACATCTTCTCCGGCAGGCGCCGGCGCCAGGTTCCCGAGGTTCCGGCCGATCCCGGTCTGGTGGTCGAGGATCCGGCGAGCGGGTTCTGCGGCGCCGTCGTCGGCGTGGAGCAGGACAGCGTGGTACTGGAGGACCGGCACGGCAACCACCGGGTGTTCCCCCTGGCCCCCGCCGCGTTCCTGCTCGAAGGCAAGCCGGTCACCCTGGTCAAACCGCGCTCGGGCAAGCAGCCGTCCAAGCGCCTGTCGGCATCGGGGTCGGTGCGCGTGGAGGGGCTGCGGGCCCGGACCGCCCGCGCGTCCAGGATCTGGGTGGAAGGCAAGCACGACGCCGAGCTGATCGAGCGCATCTGGGGCCACGACCTGCGCGTCGAAGGGGTCGTGGTCGAGCCGCTGGACGGCATCGACCTGCTGCCCGCCGCCGTCGCCGACTTCGGTCCCGCCCCGCACCGGCGGCTGGGTGTGCTGGTCGACCACCTGGTGCCCGGCAGCAAGGAGTCCCGCATCGTGCAGGCGATCGACGACGACGACGTGCTGGTGACCGGACACCCGTATGTCGACATCTGGCAGGCGATCAAACCCGCGTCGCTGGGTATCGGGGAGTGGCCGGCGGTGCCGCCGGGCCGGCCGTGGAAGGAAGGCGTGTGCGCTGCGCTGGGCTGGGGTGAACCCTACGAGGGCTGGCAGCACATCCTGTCGAAAGTCCGCAGCTATCGCGACGTGGAGACGCCGCTCATCGGCGCGGTGGAACGGCTGATCGATTTCGTCACCACGGGGACGTCCGGCTGACGGTGCATTCCGCACCAGGCTTGTCCTTCGTTCGGGTGATACCAGGGCGCCGAACCGGCCCCGGAACATCACGGCAAGATCACGCCAGCGCCTATCGTCACTGACACCTGGGCGATATCTGACACGATAGGCCGCATGGCAGCGTGGATCTGGCTCGGCGCGGGCATCGCCCTGATGGCCGCGGAGATGCTGTCGGGCGATTTCTGGCTGGTGCTGGTCGGTGTGGGCGCGCTCGCCGGTGCCGGCGCATCGGCGCTCACCGACAATCAGTGGATCGCGGTGGCGGTGTTCAGCATCGCCTCGCTGGGCCTGCTGATCTTCGCCCGGCCTGCGCTCAAGCGCCGCTTCCTGCACGGCATCGGCATGAAGACCAACACGGAGGCTTTGATCGGCGCCAAGGCCGTGGCGCTGTCCGAGATCGACAGCAACAGCGGCCTGGTGAAGCTGGCCGGCGGGGAATGGACGGCGCGCAACAACGTGCCCGGGCACGTCATCAAACCGGGCACCACGGTCACCGTCGTGGAGATCTCCGGCGCCACCGCCATCGTGTCCGCCGACCCGCTGATGGATTGACCACGCCGTGACCGCCGACCTCACGGAAGAGGAGAGTGACTTTTGTCCACTGGAGCATTGGTCGTCATAGCGATCATCATCCTGTTCGTCGTCGTCACCGTGGTGAAGGCGATCATGGTCGTGCCGCAGGCACAGGCCGCGGTGATCGAACGGCTGGGCAAGTTCAAGACCGTGGCGGCACCCGGCCTGAACTTCCTGGTCCCGTTCCTGGACAAGGTGCGCGCCCGCATCGACCTGCGTGAGCAGGTCGTGTCGTTCCCGCCGCAGCCGGTGATCACCGAGGACAACCTGACGGTGTCGATCGACACGGTCGTCTACTTCCAGGTCACCGACCCGCGCGCGGCGGTCTACGAGATCTCCAACTACATCGTCGGTGTCGAGCAGCTGACCATCACCACGCTGCGCAACCTGGTCGGTGGCATGAGCCTGGAGGAGACGCTGACCTCGCGTGACGCGATCAACCAGGCGCTGCGCGGCGTGCTGGACGAGGCCACCGGCCGGTGGGGCATCCGGGTGGCCAGGGTCGAGCTGAAGTCGATCGACCCGCCGCCGTCGATCCAGGACTCGATGGAAAAGCAGATGCGCGCCGACCGTGAGAAGCGCGCGATGATCCTCAACGCCGAGGGTGACCGGGAGTCGTCCATCAAGAAGGCCGAGGGGCAGAAGCAGTCGCAGATCCTGGCCGCGGAAGGTGCCAAGCAGGCGGCGATCCTGCACGCCGAGGCGGAGCGGCAGTCACGCATCCTGCGGGCCCAGGGTGAAAGGGCCGCCCGCTACCTGCAGGCACAGGGTCAGGCCAAGGCCATCGAGAAGGTGTTCGCGGCCATCAAGGCGGCCAAGCCGACCCCGGAAGTGCTGGCCTACCAGTACCTGCAGACGCTGCCGCAGATGGCGCAGGGTGACGCCAACAAGGTGTGGCTGGTGCCCAGCGACTACGGCAAGGCGCTGGAAGGCTTCGCCAAGATGCTCGGCGCGCCGGGCGACGACGGTGTGTTCCGCTACGAGCCACCGCAGGAGAGCGCTCCGCCGCCTGAGCTGGACGACGAGGACGTCAAGGACTGGTTCGACACCTCCACCGACCCGGAGGTCGCCGCTGCGGTGCGGGAGGCCGAGGAGGTCGCTCGCCGTCAGGTCGCCGGCCCGCTTGGCCAGGGCGGCTCGACCACGCCACCGTCGGCGTCCAGCGCGCTGAAGGGTGACCCGTCGAAGCTGCCGCAGTCGGCGCAGCAGGTCACCGAGTCGTCCGGCTCGTCGAGCTCGCCGGCACCCGCCGCCCCACCGGCATCTGCCACTCCGTCGGCACCGGCCACCCCGCCGACTCCGCCGCCACCTGCGCCCCCGGCGGCACCGCCGAGCACTCCGCCGACCGCGCCGCCGCCTGGGCCGGGGCAGACTCCGCCTCCTCCGCCGCCTGCCCCGCCAGCTGGTCCTCCGATGGGCGGTCCACCTCCGCAAGTGTGAACCGGGATTCCGAATCCCGAGGAAGACGCCGCGGCTGCACGCAGCCGCGGCGTCTTCTTGTCACAGGGCAGCTCGTGTGGGCGCGCGGCGCGGTCGGCCCACCGGCTGTCGTCACCCGCCGATGCGGTGGTCGTGTCATGTGCCAGTTCGGATTCGTGGGCACATGCGGTGCTGTGTCATGTACCGGTTCGGCTTCGAGGGCACATGCGGGGGTCGTGTCATGTGCCGGTTCGGATTCGTCGGCACGACCGGATGGCTAGCAGCGAATCGGCCTGTGCCACACCAGGCACGTCGTGCTCAGGCAGGAGGCGGTCCGGCCCGTCGCGTGACGTCGTCGTAGGTCCGGGTGGGCCTGCGGGCGCTACAGCCGCGATGCATCGCAGGCCGGATAGCCGTATGTCCGCCCTCCCGTGTTCCCTGGACTGCCCAGTTCTTCTCCGGTTCTCCCGGCCACCACCGATGAGTTCACCGGGCTCAGCCGGTCATAGCAGGCGAGGGGCGGACGAAGTGAGGAGTGCATGCGCAACAAGGCGATGCAGAGGTTCGACGTCCTGGTGGGCTCGTGGCGGGCAACGCTGAAGCATGCGTGGTTCCTGCCGGAAGGTACGGAAGTCTCCGGGGTCGCGACCGGGTCCTGGCATCGAAGATGCCTTCGTCGTGTTCCGGTGGCAGATCTCCGCCGACGTCGGCGGGACGCCGGGCGAGATGGTGCTGGCCATCGGCCGGAGCGGCGGGCGGGCACCTACGCGACGCTCTACCACGACGAACGCGGTGTCTGCCGGATCTTTCCGACCACGTTCGACGGCACGACGTGGGAGATGGTCCGCAAGGACCCAGACATGCACCAGCGCCTCGTCGCCTCCGTCGATTCCGACCGCATCGTCGGCCATGCCGACACCAGCGAGAACCGTGGCGGCTCGTGGCGCAAGGACTTCGACTTCGTCTTCGAGCGCACACCGGGCTTCCTCGGCGCGGCCCCTCAAGATCAACTCGACAGGGTAGGGGAGTAGATGGCACAGCTACGGGTACACAACTTCTCCATCTCGCTCGACGGCTTCGCCACCGGCGAGGGCAGGGCCAAAGGGGAGTTCTTCGGCCACGCCGGGGAGCGCCTGCACGAGTGGATGGTCGCCACGGACACCTGGCAGAGCGGCGGCAGCCGCGGCGTCGACAACGCCTTCGCCGCACAGTACTGGCACGGCTTCGGCGCCGAGATCATGGGCGCGGGCAAGTTCGGCTACCCGGGCTGGCACGACGACCCGGACTGGAAGGGCCCGTGGGGCGACAACCCGCCGTTCCACACCCCGGTGTTCGTGATGACCCGCAGGCCGCGGCCGTCGATCGAGATGGAGGGCGGGACGACCTTCCACTTCGTCGACGCGCCGCCGGAGAAGGTGCTGGAGATGGCCCGTGACGCCGCGGACGGCAAAGACGTACGCCTCGGCGGTGGCGCAACGGTCATCCAGCAGTTCCTCACCGCAGGCCTGGTGGACTACATGCACATCGTGGTCGTGCCGATCGTGCTGGGCCGCGGGGTCAACCTGTGGACCGGCCTGGAGGGTGTCGAGAAGGACTTCCACGTCGAGGCGATCTCGTCGCCCAGCGGGGTCACCCACGTGACGTTCACCAGGACCACGAACTGATCGGAGCAACACGAACTGATCCGGAGCAAGCAGAGGGGCCGGGCGGCTGCCCGGCCCCTCGTGCGTTCCGCTGCGCGGTGTGTCACGACACGGGAAGCGGTGGCCGTTCGAGCACGCGGGGCTTGTACTCGACCAGCTGGAGTCCGCCTTCGAACGTCCGGTGCTCGGTCATCTCCAGCGCGACGTCCGGGTATCCGTCGTAGATACGCTCCTCGCCGGTGGCCCCGGTGATGACCGGGAACATTACCACGCGGAACCGATCGACCAGGCCCGCCTGCAGCAGGGACCGGCACAACGTGAGGCTGCCGATGGTGCTCAGAATCCCCGACTCCTTCTCCTTGAGCTCGCGCACCGCCGCGACGGCGTCGCCGCGGATCAGCGTCGTGTTGGCCCACTGCAACGGTTCCTCGAGCGTGGAGGAGAACACGATCTTGCGCGCCCTGGTGAGCTGGTCGAAGGATTCTTCTTCCTCCGACCGGAACTCGTCCACCCCTTCGGGCACCTGGCCGCTGGCGAAGCCCGACATCAGCCGGTACGTGTTCGCCCCCATGAGATAGGTGACCTTCGGCTGCTCACCCAGCCACGCCAGGTACTCGGGGCTCTCCAGGCCCCAGAACCCGGGCCAGCCTTTACCCGAGGCGTAACCGTCCAGCGACGTGATGAAGTCGACGAGAACTTCCGCGGCCATGATGGCCCCTCCTTGGTCCGTGATGTCTTGCCCGACGTTGGTTGGACAGACCGGGGCGCGCTCAATCATCGGTTGGCAGCCACAGAGTGCCGTTCGACCGTCGTCACAGTGTCCGGCTCGGCACCAAACCAAGAAGACGCGGGCCAGGACGGCAGGGGAGAGCCGGCAGGCGCCTGCTGGCTTCGTCCAGCGATGGCCGGCCGGTAGGCGACGAGGTGCATAAAGTGGAGCGCGCGAACCTGATACTCCGGCAACTGGACGCGTCGAGTGTGCGCTGGTCGTTCGTCTCCCGGCGCCATTCTGGGCCTGGTTCCGAGCCGATCGCTTTTGTGATGACGGGAGCGATGACGTCGCGGAAGCGATCGGAGAGTCCAACTTGCGCAGGATGCGGCATGACTTGATCTCGCTGAGCATGCCGAGAAGCCGTCGCCGTTCGCTTCATGCCACGAACCGCCCCGGCCGCGTGCGCGCGGAGCAGTCCCGGCTTGAACGGGCGAACCCTCGCCTGCATCCGACACGCCGCTCACCCGCGCGGGGTAGTGCAGATGGGGGTAGCAGCCAGCCTGCAGGGAAGTGGTCTCGCTCACCCCGCCGGGGTCAACTTGACATAATGTGCATTATCGGCTTTCGGCCGACGCCTGAGCGAGGAGCGAGCGCGGCCACCCGAGAGCTAGCGCAGCTGCTCGACGTCCTTCGCCGCGGTCGCCAACGCGTCGGCCAGGCTCCGAAGCTCCGCGGGCGTCGCACCGTCCGACACGGCCGTCACGACATCCTCGGCGGCACACCGCAGCTGGAACAGTTTGTCCTGCAAGGCAGCGATCTCGCTGCCGGAAAATACGACCGCGTCCTCGGGCAATCCGCCACGCTGAACGGCGATGCGCTGCTCGTACGCCCGCTGTCGGCAGGAGTGTCCGCAGTACCTCCGCCGTCTGCCGACCCGGTCCCGGTCGTCCAACCGCGCCCCACACCATCCGCAGTGGCGCACTTCCGCTTCCCGTCGCACGACCCTTAATTCGTCACGTGACGAATTACCCTTGGTCTTGACGATCATGAAAAAGACGGTAGTTCCTCGATGCAGCATTACCACCGCGGCGCGCCGAGCAGGCACACTAAGAGCGTGCATTCCGTCGAGCACACCAAGATCGTGCATCCGTATCTGTCGTTCCCGAATCCCCGAGCTTTCGCCCATCGCGGCTGGCATGTCGGCGACCTGGCCGGCATGGAGAACTCCATGTCGGCGTTTCGGCGTGCGGTCCAGGAGGGCTACAAGTACATCGAAACCGACGTGCATGCCACGTCCGATGGCGTCGTCGTGACGCATCACGACGAGACGCTGGACCGCACGACCGACGGCACCGGGCCCATCGCGTCGATGCCGTGGTCCCAGGTCAGGCGCGCCAAGGTCGGCGGTGTCGAGCCGATCAGCCGGCTCGAAGAAGTGTTCGAAGAGCTGCCGGACGCGCACTTCAACATCGACGTCAAGACCGACTCGGCCGCGGAACCGGTGGTGCGAGCCATCCAGCGTGCCGGCGCGACCAATCGGGTCGCGCTCGCGTCGTTCTCCTCGCGCCGCCTTGCCCGGTTGCGCAAGCTCGCCGGAGCGAAACTGGCCACGGCCATGGGACCGCGTCACATCGCGACGATGAAGTTCAGCGGCCGGCTGCCGTCGGCGCCGGTGCGCAAGTTCATCCGCGGCCTCATGGCGCAGGTCCCGCATCGCTTCGGGCGGTTCACCCTGGTCGACCGCGGTTTCGTGCGAGCAGCACACCGCCTTGGCGCCGAAGTGCACGTGTGGACGGTCAACGACCCCGCACAGATGCGCCACCTGCTCGACCTCGGCGTCGACGGCATCGTCACCGACCGTCCCGACTTGCTGCGCGACGTGCTCCGTGAGCGCGGCGCTTGGTACGCGCAGAACTGACAGAGGCCGCACCACTCCCCTCGCCCGGCGGTGCCGGGCGTGACGTCGGTGACGACGGAGCGGGCTCCGGCCACCAGCATCGCAGCCGATGGGCTGGCCATCGGTGCCCAAGCCGCGGCACCGGCACAGCAGTCGCTGCAGCCGGGATGATGGCCTGAATACCCGCCGACGCCCGATGCCGCGGCCAGAGCCGCAGCGCGAAGGCAAGCACCAAGGCCGCGTGGTTGGCATGCGATTGCCGGGACAACCGTCGTGCCCGGCGGTCATGAGCTCCCGGAGCGCGTGCGGAACCGCTCGTCCTGGGCAGCCCTCGTGGCTCGCTCCGCTCACGGATGGTGAGTATTGGCGCGGCCTGGCCCGGTGCCGGTGTCCGCTGAGGCCGGGTATCGACGGCGTGTGGACGACCAGCCCAGCGCCGTGATTCCGAGCGTGCCGCATGAGACAGCTGCACAGCGTGTCCGATTCACGTGGAATTTCCTGTTGTACCCCTTGATTCGGGGCCCGGTTTGCCTTACGGTCCCACTTGACCGGTCAACCGATCAACCGGAGAAGTCAATGCTGGACCGTGGTGTCGAGGCCCCTCCGCTGTACGCCCAAGTGGCCCGCCTGCTGGCCGAGCAGATCACCCAGGGGAAGTACCAGCCCGGCGATCTGCTGCCCAGCGAGCCCGGGCTGGCCAAGGAGCTCGGAGTCTCGCGCGCCACCATCGTCAAAGCTTTCGACACCCTGCATCGGGAAGGCCTCATCCAGCGTCAACAGGGCCGCGGAACGTTCGTGGCACCCCGCCCGAAACGGCACAGTTTGTCCGAACTTACCAGCTTCACCGCGGTGACCCGGGCCGGCGACGGTGTGCCGTCCCACCGCCTGCTCGCCTACCTCGAGATCGGCAGCGGCGACGAGCGCGGCGAGCCGGAATCCGCTTTCCCCGCCGCGCAGGATCTGGTGGTCCTGGAGCGGGTCCGATACGTCGACGACGTGGCCGTCGGCTTTCACCGGACCGTGCTGCCCGCCCACCTGGTCCAGCGGGCGGGCTTGACCAAGGACGTGGTCGCGGCCGCCGACTTCTCGCTCTACCGGGCGTTGGAAGCCATCGGCCAGCACCCGTGGTCGGCCGAGGAATCGCTGCGCGCCGTCGGCTGCCCGGCCGAGCTGGCCGGCCACCTGGCGGTCGCCGAGGGAGCCCCGCTGATGCAGGTCCGGCGGCTGACCCGCAACCGCACCGGCGATCTGATCGAAGCGGTCGTCGCACACTACGTCGGCTCGCTGTACGAGTACCACACCGAGCTGTCCTCGCATCCGGCGAAATTCGAGAAAGAAGGTCCTGGCGATGAGAGCACCATGGATCGCGGCGGTGATGTCCGCGCTGTTGTTGCTGAGCGCGTGCGGCGTGGAGCCGGGCAACGGTGACGGCGGCTCCGCCAAGCAGCCCGACAAGAAGGCGGCATTGATCATCGCCCAGGGCGGCTTGGGCGACGAGGCCTACAACGACCTCGCCTACCAAGGCTTCAAGGAGGCCACCGAGAAGCACGGCGTGGCGGGCCGCCCGATCGAGTCCAAGGACATCGTGGCGGAAGGCGAGCAACTGGTCCGCACCGCGGCGGGCTCGGGCTACGGGCTGATCGCCGACCTGGAGTTCTCGCACGCGGACATGCTCGGCAAGGTGGCCAAGGACTTCCCCGACGTCCAGTTCGCCATCGTCAACGTCGAGGTCGACGGCCCGAACGTCACCAGCATCCTGTTCAAGGAGCACGAGGGCTCCTATCTGGCGGGGGTGCTGGCCGGGCTGGTCACCAAGGACACGGACAACCCGAAGATCAACGGCGCGAACAAGATCGGGTTCATCGGCGGCACGAAGAGCACCGGCATCGACAAGTTCCTGATCGGCTACATGCAAGGCGCGCGATCGGTGAACCCCGACGTGCAGTTCGACATCAAGTACGCGGACTCGTTCGGTGACGCAGCCAAGGGCCAGCAGATCGCCAAGCAGATGTACGCCGACGGCACCGACATCATCTACGCGGTCGCAGGCGGCACGGGCGCCGGAGTGATCCAGGCGGCGAAGGAGACCGGGCACTACGCCATCGGCGTGGACACCGACCAGGACGCCATTGCGAAAGGTCATGTGCTCACGTCCATGATCAAGCGCACCGACCTGGCGATGTCGAACCTGGTGCGGGACTACGCCGAGGGCAAGCTCTCCGGCGGCACCACGATCGCCTACGGCCTGAAGGAGGACGGTGTCGGCCTGTCGCCGATGAAGTACACCAAGCAGGACGTCCCCGGGGACGTGCTGGCCAAGGTCGAGCAGGCCAAGCAGGACATCGTCGAGGGGAAGGTCGAGGTCTGGGACGTCACCGAGCAGGGCTATCCGAGCTGGGCCAAGTGACACCATGGCCATGGCAACGACCACCGCACGGATCGGTGCCGAGCGCATCTCCCGGCGGTTCGGCGCGGTCCAGGCACTGTCCGACGTCACGTTCTCCGTCACCGAGCGCACGATTCATGCGCTGCTCGGCGAGAACGGCGCGGGCAAGACCACGCTGATCCGGGCGCTGTCCGGCCTCGATCAACCGGACGACGGCTGGGTGATCAGCCGCGGCGAGCGGGTCCGGTTCTCCGGACCGCGGGAAGCGTTCACCTCCGGCATCGCCGTGGTGCAGCAGGAACTGGCCCTCAGCCCGGACCTGACGCTGCTGGAGAACCTGGTGCTCGGCACCGAGCCGGCGCGTGCGGGAGTCATCGACTGGCGGACGGCGCGCGTGCGCGCGGAGGAGATCGCCGAGTCGATCGGCGCTCGGATTCCGTGGGACCGGCGCGCGGGAGACGTGGAGATCGGCACCCAGCAGCAGCTGGAGATCATCCGCTGCCTGTACCGCGGTGCGGACACGCTCATTCTGGACGAGCCGTCGGCGGTACTGGCGCCCGCGCAGATCGACCGGTTGCTGCGCCTGCTGACCGAACTGCGCGAACAGGGCAACACGATCATCCTCATCACGCACAAGCTGGACGAAGCACTCCGTGTCGCCGACGAAGTGACCGTGCTGCGCGGCGGCCGCGTGGTGACGACCCAGGCGGCGGACGAGCTCGACCGGCCGACCCTGTCCGAACTGATCGTCGGCGAGGACCTGCAGCAGGTGCGGGCTCCGCGGACGGCTCCACCCGGCGAGGTCGTGCTCGAGGTCGACCAGGTCCAGCTGGCGGGACGGCAGCGCCCGGTGGGCCCGGTCAGCTTCCAGGTCAGCGAGGGGGAGATCTTCGGCGTCGCGGGTGTCGCGGGCAACGGCCAGGAGGACCTCGTGGAGGCGCTGATCGGGTTGCGACCGTGCCGCGGCGGCGCCATCCGGTTCGACGGACGCGACATCACCACCGCATCCGTCGGCGCCCGGCGCGCAGCAGGCGTCGGTTACATCTCCGGCGACCGGCGCCACGAGGGGCTGTCGATCACCGAACCGCTGGTGGACAACGTGGCCATCGGATCGCACCACTCCCCTCCCCTTGCCCGGCGCGGGTGGTTCTCCCCCGGTGCCGCGCGCCGGCATGCGGCGGACATCCTTCGCCGCTTCCGGGTACGCCACGGGCGGGTGACCGACCCGGCGTCCATGCTGTCCGGCGGCAACCAGCAGAAGCTCGTCTTCGGTCGGGAAATCAGCAAACGCCCGAGGCTGCTGGTGGCGGCCCAGCCCACCCGCGGCGTCGATCTTCGCGGCATCTCGGAACTGCAGCAGGAGCTGGTCCAGGCCAGGGACAACGGCACCGCGATCGTGTTGGTCAGCCAGGAGCTGGACGAACTGCTCGCGTTGAGCGATCGCGTGCTGGTGATGTTCCACGGCAAGCCCGCGGGCATCTTCGACCCGGCCGAACCCGACGCCCGCGCGCGGATCGGCCGGGCCATGCTCGGTCAGCGCTCCGGAACGGAGGTGTCGTCGTGAGCACACCGACGGCGACCGCCACCACTCCCCTGGAGCCCGCCGCCCCACCGCCCGAGGCCGGCACCCGCAAGGTCCGCTCCATCGCCCTCACCGTCCTGCGGACGCTCGCGCCGGTCCTCGTCGCGCTCGTCGTCGGCGGGCTGGTGTTGCAGGCCAGCGGCATCAACCCGCTGGCGGTCTACGAGCTGATGCTCACCCACGCGTTCGGCACCCGGGAAGGCCTGGCCGGGACGCTCACGTCGGCCACCCCGGTCCTGTTCACCGGCGTCGCCACGGCCGTGTCGTTCCGCGCGGGCGTGTTCAGCCTCGGTGCCGAAGCCGGCTTCGTGCTCGGCGGGCTGACCGCGGCGTGGCTGGCGGTCGCGGTGAGCGGGCCGGTGCCGGTGGTCACCGTGCTGGCCATGGCCGGCGCGGTGCTGGCCGGCGCCTTGTTCTCCGTGGTCCCCGCCGCGCTGAAGACGCAACTCGGCGTGGACGAAGTCGTGTCCACGCTGATGTTCACGTTCGTGGCGACCGGCCTGGTCGGCTGGCTCGTCAACGGCTACCTGCTCGCCCCCGGCCAGGCGAATTCGTCGACCGAAACCGTGCCGTTCTCGTTGCCGCGGCTGCTTCCGCCGTCCTCGCTGAACATCGGTTTCGTCATCGCCGTGGTGCTGGTCGCCGCGTACTGGATCTTCCTGCGCCGCACCAGCGCAGGGGCGGACCTGCACCACGTCGGCGTCAACGCACGATTCGCCGCCGCGCAGGGCATCCCGGTCAACCGGGTCGTGTTCCTTGCCATGGTGGCGACCGGGGCCATCGCCGCGCTCGGCGGCGCAGTGCATGCGCTCGGCGTGGTCGGCAAGTTCGTGGTCGGCGGGTTCTCCGCACAGTACGGGTTCACCGGGATCGCGGTGGCGCTCCTGGCCAGGCGAAGCGCGTGGGGCCTCATCCCGGCCGCGGTCATGTTCGGCGCGTTCGCCAACGCCGGGACCACCATCCAGCTGTTCGACAACATCCCGCTGGACATCGTCGACGTGCTGCAGGGCACGGTCATGGTGTTCGCCGTCGCCAGCTTCGCGCAGCTGTTCAGGCGCAGGAGGTCGGTGGCATGAGTACCGTGGTGAGCTCCGCGCTGCTGCTCGTGGTGCCGTTGCTGTTCGCCGCCGTCGGCGGGCTGGTGCACCGGGCGTCCGGGGTGGTCAACATCGGCCTTGAGGGGCAGATGCTGGCCGGGGCGTTCGTCGGCGTGCTGGTCAGCGCGCAGACCGGCAGCTGGTTCGCCGGCGTCCTCGGCGCCGTGGTCGCCGGTACTGTCACCGGCCTGCTCATGACGCTGGTGATCACCCGCCTGCAGGCGAACCAGATCATCGTCGGGCTCGGCGTCAACATCCTGCTGGCCGGTGTCATCGGCTTCGTGCTCAAGTGGGAGCTCGGGGTCTCCGGCACGCTGCGCATCGACGGCCTGGACCGGGTGCCCCGCTGGACCATCCCCGCCCTGGCGGACGTCCCGGTGCTCGACGAGCTGCTCAACGACAAGGACGTGCTGTTCTTCCTCGCGCTCGCCCTGGTGCCAGCGACTGCGTGGATGCTGCGCAACACCTCCTTCGGCCTCCGCCTGCGCGCGTGCGGGGACGCCGAGACAGCGGCCGCCAGCCTCGGCGTTGCGGTCAACCGCATGCGCGAGTACTCGGGCATGATCGCGGGTGCGCTGGCCGGGCTCGGTGGCGCCTACCTGTCGCTGGCCCATGTGGGGCTGTTCAACGACCAGATGATCGCCGGCCGCGGGTTCATCGCGCTCGCGGCGTTCTACTTCGGCCGCAACCGGCCGGTGCCCACCGCGATCGCCTGCCTCATCTTCGCCTTCTTCGACGCCTGGCAGCACAGCCTGCAGACCGGAACCGCGATCGGCCAGCTGTTCACCGCGCTGCCGTATGTCGTGGTGGTTGCCGCGCTGGCCCTGTCGGCGGCCCAGCAACGGGCCCGAGCACGAAGGATGCCCACCGCATGAGCAAGACCGCACTGCTTCTGGTCGACGTCATCAACGACTTCTTCGATCCGGACGGACCGAACTACTACCCGCGCGTGCGCGATACGGTCGAGCCGCTCACCGAGCTGCTGACCACCGCACGCGCTGCCGGGGCGGTCGTGGTCCACGCGGTCGAACGACATCGACGGAACGTGCCGGATGCCGAGCAGCCGAAGCTGCCGGTGCACTGCCTGGACGGGTCGTTCGAAGCGGACTTCTTTCCCGGTTTCCAACCTGCCGAGCGGCCGGGGGAACTCGTGGTGCCCAAGCGGCGCTACTCCGGCTTCTTCGCCACCGACCTCGCGTTGACCCTGCACGAGCAGCGCGTGGAGCGGATCGTCGTCGCCGGGGTGAAGACCAATGTGTGCATCCGCGCCACCTGTCAGGACGGCTTCGCGCACGGGTTCGCGGTGGTGGTGCCGCGCGAAGCCACCAACTCCAACCGGCAACACCTCGAGGAGGCGTCCCTGGAGGACATTCAGCGCTACTTCGGCTCCGTCGTCCCCACCGCCGAGGCGGTCGCGATGTTGAAGGAGCATCCGTGAGCCCGGTGCGGTGCGTGGTGATCGGCTACGCCAGCCTCGACTTCAAGTACGCCACCGAGCCGTTCGAAGGGCCCGGCAGGACCACGCTGATCCGGCGTCCGCTGCACCGCCCCGGCGGCGACCCGGGAGCCGTCGCGTACTTCGCGCGAGGCCTGGTGCGCAACGGCATCCCCACAGACGTCGTCACCTGGGTCGGCTCGGACGAGCACGGTGACGTGTTCCGCGAACACCACCGTCTGTCGGGCGTCGGTGTCGGCGGCATCGTGGCGTCCGGTTCACGCTCGCCGACGACCCGGATCTTCTGGCCGGGCGGAGGCGAACCAGTGATGTTCTTCGATCCCGGTGAACTCGACCAGTCCCTGACCGCTGCCCAGCGGGCGCTGCTGGGCGACGCGCGCGCGGTGATCGTCGCCGTCGGGCCCACCGAGGCCACGGCCGAGGCCCTGTCGGTCGTCGCCGCGGATGCGAAGGTCATGTGGGTGGTCAAGGCCGACCCGCGTTCGGTCACACCCGAGCTGAGCGCCCGGCTCGCCGACCGCGCCGACGTCATCTGCCACAGCGGATCCGAAACCGAGTTCCTGCACCGCACCTGCGGTCTCGATGTCAGCAAGCTGGTGGCAGGCGGCCGGCTCGTGGTCGAGACCCGCGGGGCGCAAGGCGCGGTGCTGCGCAAGCCCGACGGCGACATCGTGCTGCGGCCGCCCGAACCCGTGTCCGCGGAGGACACCACGGGAGCGGGCGACACGTTCGCCGCCGGGCTGATGGCGCGCCTGCTGCACGACATCGAAGTCACCGAGGCGGTCCAGGGAGGATGCGCCGACGCGTGCGCCTTGCTCCGCTCCCGCACCAACAGGGGGGACGATGCCTGAGAACTACTCCGAGCGAGCCTGGTACCTGCAGTGCTCGGCCGACGACGTCGCGGAACGGGCCGTGCTGGTCGGCGACCGCGGCCGGGTGCTGCTGGCCGCCGATCTGCTGGCGGACGCGCGCATCCTCAACGAAGACCGCGGGCTGACCACCGCCACCGGCACGTGGAACGGCACCCCGATCACGGTGAGCGCATTCGGGATGGGCGCGGCGATCGCCGCGGTCGTTCTGCACGAACTGGCCGCGCTCGGGGTGCGGTCGGTCGTCCGGCTCGGCACGGTGCTCGCCGTCGGTGCGGCCGAGCTGGGCGACTTCGTGGTCGCCGACAGCGCGTTGCGGGGCGAGAGCGCCTCCGGCACCTACGTTCCCGACGGCTATCCGGCCGCTCCCGACCTGGATCTGACCATCGCGTTGCGCGACGCCGCGCACCGGACCGATCGGCGGACCGTCGTCGGCATGATCGCCAGCTACGACGGCTTCTACACCGAGTTGTTCGCCCATCCCACGATGCCGTCCTCGCGGACGGTCGACATCGACCAGCTGGTCGAGCACGGCGTGGTCGGGATGGACATGGAAAGCAGCGCCGTACTGGCCGTCGGCCGCGCGCTCGGCGTACGCAGCGGCGTGCTGTGCCTGGCCAGCGTCGACGGCCGTAACCACCGGAAACTCCCCGAGGGCGAGCGGGCAGCAGCCGAACGGGATCTGCTGGTCACCGGGTTCGACGCACTGTGCGCGGCCGGGGCGGATCGCCTGACCGCGACGAAAGGAGCGACATCATGAGCGTCAGCAGGTCGTATCTGGACACCATGATCGAGCGGCTGCAGCGGATGCGCGACACGCAGCTGGACGCCATCACGGAAGCAGCGCGGGTGTGTGCCGACACCATCCTCGGCGACAACCTGGTGTTCACCTTCGGCACCGGGCACGGCGGCTTCGCGGCGCTGGAGATGTTCCCGCGCACCGGGACGATCACCGGGTTCCGCCCGATCGTCGACACGCCCATCGCGCTCATGCACCACGTGTGGGGCGACATGGGCACCTTCCAGTACCGCTTCCTGCACACCCGCCCCGGCTACGGCCCGGTGATCCTCAAGGCCAACCGGGCCCGCGACGGTGACGCGCTGATGCTGTTCTCCCACTCCGGGATCAACAACGTCATTCTCGACATGGCGTTGGAGTTCAAGCAGGCGGGCCGCCCGGTCATCGCCATCACCAGCGTCCCGCATTCCTCGGCGGTGCCCAGCAGGCACTCGTCCGGCAAGCGCTTGTACGAGGTCGCCGACGTCGTCGTGGACACCGGGGTGCCGAAGCTGGACGCCGCACAGTACATCGACGGCCTGGAGCATCCGGTCGGCCCGACGTCGACGTCGATCGCCATCGCGGCCGGGCACGCCATCGTGTCGGCCACGACGGAGGAGATCGTCCGGCGCGGCAAGAAGCCGTACGTCATGGTCAACACCAACACCGCAAGCGTCGAGGAAGCCCATCGCAAGAACGAGGAGAACTACGAGGAACTGTGGCGGTTGCTGTGCAAGCGGTGAACGATCGCGGACTGATCTTCGGCGGCGAGGTGATCCATCGCGGAGACCTGCGGGAAGTCCGCAGCCCGGCGGACGGATCGCTGGTGGCGCACTATGTCCCGGCCACGGCGGCCGACGTCGACCGCGCCGTGGCGGAGGCCCGTCAGCAGGGACGAACGTGGATGCGGCTGCACCCGGACGAACGGGCCCGCGTCC
The DNA here is from genome assembly GCF_002919275.1 of Thermocrispum sp. Taxonomy (NCBI): domain Bacteria; kingdom Bacillati; phylum Actinomycetota; class Actinomycetes; order Pseudonocardiales; family Pseudonocardiaceae; genus Thermocrispum; species Thermocrispum sp. Next base: position 72,597 of record NZ_PKFA01000003.1, read on the forward strand.
TGCGGGCAGCAGCGGAGGCGATCCGCGCCCATGTCGACGACATCGCCGAGGTGCTCACCCGCGAACAGGGCAAACCGGTTGCGGACAGCGTGAAGGAGATCCTCTTCGGCGCCTCGGTCTTCGACTACTACGCCGAGGAAGGCCGCCGGGTGCACGGCTCACTGCGACCGAACACCGACCCGGACACGGTCAGCATGGTCAGCTACCACCCGGTCGGTGTGGTCGCGGGCATCGTCCCGTGGAACTACCCGGTCGACCTCTACGCGTGGAAGGTCGCGCCCGCGTTGGCGGCCGGATGCCCGGTCGTCGTCAAACCGCCCGAGGAGGCGCCGCTGGCCATCGGCATGGTCTCGCAGCTGTTGACCGATGCGGGACTTCCGCCCGGCACGCTGTTCGACCTGCCCGGCGGCGCCGAGACCGGCCAGTGGCTGGTGTCGCGGCCCGAGGTCGCGATGGTCACCGCCACCTGCTCGACGGCCACCGGGAAAGCCATCATGCGTGCGGCCGCCGACAACATGACCCGGGTCAGCCTCGAACTCGGCGGACAGTGCCCGCTGATCGTGCTGCCGGATGCCGACATCGAGGTGACCGCCACGGCCGCCGCGCGCCGGGCGTTCTCCAACATGGGCCAGATCTGCATCGCGGTGAACCGGATCATCGTGCTGGACGCGATCGCGGACGCGTTCGTCGACGCGCTCCGGGCCGAGGTGGACTCCTACGTTCTCGGCGATCCGCTCCAGCCCGGCGTCGGCTACGGGCCGTGCACCACCGCGCAGGTGGTCGAGCGGGCGCAGGCGCATGTGGCGGACGCCCTGGCGCGCGGGGCGAAGCTGGTGACCGGCGGCAAGCGGCCGGAAGGCGCACAGTTCGCGGCCGGCCACTACTACTTGCCGACGGTGCTCGACGATGTGCCGCGTGATGCGCGGGTCATGACCGAGGAAACCTTCGGTCCGGTGGTCGCGGTGCACCGTGTCCGCTCGATCACCGAAGCGATCGAGGTCGCCAACGACACCGACTACGGCCTGGCCGCCTACGTCTACGGCGAGGACCTCGGGCAGGCACTGGCGGTGGCCGAACGCATCGAAGCGGGCGGCGTCGGGGTCAACGTCAACGACGTCTCGGAGCTGCAAGCGCCGTTCGGCGGCTGGAAGCAGTCCGGTCTCGGGCGGGAACTCGGCCCGGAGGGATTGCACGCCTATCTGGAGGTGCGGCACACCAAGGTGCGCCGCCCGGCCCTGGAGGTGGAACGTTGAGCGCACGACGATCCGGCACCCGGATCACCGTGATCACCGAAGACGGCTACTCGCCCCGCCTGGAGGGCACATGACCCGACCGGCACCGCTGGACGGCGTGCTGGTGGCCGACTTCAGCCGCATCCTCGCCGGCCCGCTGACCACCGTGATGCCGGCCGACCTCGGTGCCGAGGTGATCAAGGTCGAACGTCCGGGAACCGGTGACGAGACGCGCGCGTGGGGTCCGCCGTGGACCGAGGAGACGAGCACGTACTTCGAGTGCGCCAACCGGTCGAAGAAGTCAATCACCCTCGATCTGCAGGACCCGCACGACCTCGCCGCCGCGCGCGAGCTCGCCGCTCGCAGCGGACATGCTGGTGGAGAGCTTCAAACCCGGGACCATGGCCCGGTTCGGACCCGACGGTGCGGCGCACCAACCCGGGCGTGGTGTACTGCTCGATCTCGGACTTCGGCTCCGGCCCGGGAGCCGACCTGCCCGGGTACAACGTCCTCGTGCAGGCCGTCGGGGGTCTGATGAGCATCACCGGGCAGGCTGGTGGGCCGCCCACCAAGGTCGGCGTCGCCCTGGTCGACGTGCTGACCTCCAAGGACCCGGTGATCGAAGTGCTCGCGGCACTCGCGGCGCGTGAGCGGGACGGCCACGGTCAGCACATCGAGGTCAACCTGCTGTCCAACCTGCTGGCCGCCCTGGTCAACCAGGCTTCGGCCGATCTGTGGACCGGACGTGCGCCGGTCAGGCTCGGCAACCAGCACCCCTCGATCGCGCCGTACGAGACGCTGAGGTGCCGTGACGGGCTCATCGCCATCTGCTGCGGCAACGACGGCCAGTTCCGCCGTTGCGTCACCGTGCTGGGCAAACCCGGACTGGCCGACGATCCGCGCTTCACCACCAATGCCGATCGCGTCGCGCACCGCAGCGATGTGATCGCCGAGCTCGAATCACCTGCTGGCCGTCGGCACCGCCGACTCCTGGATCGAACGGCTCACCGAAGCCGGGTGCCCGCGGGCAAGGTCGGAGACCTCGCCGACGCCTTCGCCCTCGCCGAGCGGCTCGGCTTGGCCCCCACCGTGCCGGTCGGCCCGATCATGTTCCGCAGGTCCGGCATCCGATCCGCTACTCCGGCACCGCCGTCTCCGGCTACCGTCCTCCTCCCGGCCTGGGGTGAACACACCGAGGAGATCCGCCGATGGTTCGCCACCGGAAGGACCTCACGGCTTCCCCATCCGGCCCGCACGGCCTCGCGTGCGTAGCCTGGCCGACGGGGTCGTGCGTAGCCGCGTCGACACGGTCCGCCTGAGCACACCCCACAGGCCATGTCTGCTCATCGTGCAAGAGCAGGACCATCTCGGCGCCGGCCGGCCATCACGCTGACGGCGGCCTGGGGCTGCTTTCGCCGCGACCGCGGACGATGATCGCCATCCTCATGCGGCTGCACGGTCTGCGCGACGGCGTTGCGGTAGCCACTCGTGCGGCGACCGAGCAGACGACTTTCCTTCATCGCCGCGTCGCCGATCCTGCCGTCGCATGCGCTGGGCGCAGGCGCACAACCTGTCAGTTGAGCAATGTCAGCGTGGTGGCTTGCCCAGCCACGCCGCGCGCCATGTCTTCGGTCCCAGGCGCCCGGAGTCCTTGATGCCGTTGGCTCGCTGCAGGTCCAGCACCGCACGCTTGGTTTCGTCG
>NZ_PKFA01000033.1:0-72534 GCF_002919275.1 Thermocrispum sp.
ACCAGCTGCCCGCCGCCGCGGCACAACTTCACCGAGCTGCCGCGGATCCGGTCCGAGCGGCCCGCGTTCGAGCTGCACTACCCGCACATGGTCGAGCGGATGCACACCGAGGGGCACGTCGGCCTGACCGGCAGGCCGCGGCGCGAGCGGTCGCTGGGGGAGGTGGGCGCGACCGCGGTGGCCGACGGCGAGGGCGACAACGTGCCCGGCCCCAGCGATCCGAAGTGATCGAGGGCGCGGCACCTTACCGCCGGTAAGTTACCCTCGCCGGCATGAGATCGTTCGCCGGCAAGGTCGCGGTGGTCACCGGTGCCGCGTCGGGTATCGGTCGTGCGCTCGCTGTCGAACTGGCCGAACGCGGCGCCGTCCTCGCGCTGTCCGACATCGACACGGACGGGCTCGCCGAGACGGCAAGGCGCTGTGAGTGCCTCGGGGCGACGGTCAAGCAGGCCGAGCTCGACGTGTCCGACCGTGCCGCGGTGCATCACCACGCCGACGACGTGCGCCGGGAGCTGGGCGGCGCGAACCTGGTGATCAACAATGCCGGTGTCGCGCTCACCGGGCCGGTGGAACGGCTCGGCTGGGACGACCTGGAGTGGATCGTCGGGATCAACTTCTGGGGCGTCGTGCACGGCACGAAGGCGTTCCTGCCGCAGCTGATCGCCTCCGGCGACGGCCATGTGGTCACCATGTCCAGCGTGTTCGGGCTCGTCGCGGTGCCGAACCAGAGCGCCTACACCGCGACCAAGTTCGCCGTGCGCGGGTTCACCGAGGCGCTGCGTCAGGAGATGAAGATCGCCGGGCACCCGGTCGGCGTCAGCTGCGTCCACCCAGGCGGCATCAGGACCGCAATCGCCCGCAACGGGCGTGCCGCCGCCGGGCTGGACCGCGAGGCGCTGGCGGCGGGATTCGACCGCATCGCCCTGACCTCGCCGCGCAGCGCCGCACGCCGCATCCTGCGCGGTGTCCAACGCGATCAGGCCCGCATTCTCGTCGGTCCGGACGCCTACGTCATCGACCTCCTACCGCGCGTACTGGCCTCCGGCTACCAGCGGATCGTGTCCCTGCTGGCCGGCCGGCGGAGCTGACTCAGCGCAGTCCCGCCGCCCTGGCCAGCTCCAGCGCCAGATCGTCGGTGTGGAACCGGCGGTCGACGTAGACCAGCGCGGTCACGGCGGCGAAGAACGGCGCGGTGAGTGCGCCCGCGACCACGGATCCGAGCATGGGCAGGCTGAACACGTCGTCGGCCGGGGTGAGCGGACCGGTGATGGTCGCCGCCAGCGCGTTCACCCCGAGGATGATCACGAACGCCAGGGCAAGGACGCCGAACACCTGCCACCAGTGCCCGTAGACCAGGTCCCGCGACCGGCGCAACGCCCGCATGATCGTGGTGCGTTCCAGCACCAGCGCGGGCGCGGCCAGGCCGAAGACCACGGCCAGCCACACCCCGGGCACCAGGAACGCCAGCAGCCCGGCCGCGACCATCAGGCTGACCAGCACGGTCAGCCCGAGCAGCGGCAGCGCCAGGGGTGCGATCTCGCGCGCGGCCTCGGCCAGCGTGAGCGGCTTGCCGAGCACGGCACGGCCCACCGCGACCGTGGCGATCCCGGTGACCAGCACCAGCGCCACGGTGCTCAGCGCGGTGTCGATGCCGCTGATCGGCATCAGCCGGGCGACGTAGTCGTTGAGCTGAGTCTGGGTCGGCCGGGCGGGCAGCCGGGGCAGCTCGGCCAGCATGGGCGCGGTCAACAGGTGCACGACGGCACGGGTCACCGCCAAGGTCACCAGGGACGTGCCGAACAGCAGCGCGGCGTGCTTGCGCAGCACGTCCACCGCGCCGAGGAAGATCTCGGTCATGGTCAGCGGGCCGAGCGGGATGACGCCCGGCCGCAGCGACCGCAGTTCTGGCCATCGGGGCTGATTCGACGGACGGTTCATCACGATCGAGCCTAGCTTGCCGGCGGCAGTGCGCGCCGGGACGGGCACACCTACCGTGGAGGAAGTCGGGGAGTACCCGTGGACAGCCAGGGGTGAGACAGGGAAGGTCGTGTCGAGAGCCGGTGCCCGGGCGGCGCCGGTGGAGGGGAATGCCATGGTGACGAGGGTGTCGGCGGTGCGCGCAATGGGGGCGCTTCCCGATCCGGAGGAGATGGCGCGCCGGGCGAGGAACTCGGTGTATCGCAACGGGGCGTTCCACAACCTCGGCCGGACCACGGTGGTCCCGCCGGCCGAGGACGTGCGCTCGACGCTGCGCGAGATGTGGCGCAACCGGGGCAGCCGCAAGCCGGCGGTTCCGGTTCCGCTGACGCCCGCCCAGCCGCCCGCCCCCGGCGGACTGCACGTCACCTGGTACGGCCATGCCTCGTCGCTGGTGGAGATCTCCGGCGTCCGGTTGCTGCTCGACCCGGTGTGGGGCCCGCGCGTGTCGCCGGTGCCGATCGGGCCGCGGCGCCTGCATCCCGTGCCGCACCGGCTCGCCGACGTCGGCCGAGTGGACGCCGTGGTGCTTTCGCACGACCACTACGACCACCTCGACATGCCGACCGTCGATTGGCTGCGCGACAACACCGACGCTCCGTTCGTCGTGCCCCTGGGCGTCGGCGCCCATCTGCGGTTCTGGCAGGTGCCGGCCGAGCGCATCGTGGAGCTGGACTGGACGGAGTCGGCCGACGTCGCCGGGGTCCGCCTGACCGCGACCCCGGCTTGGCACTTCTCCGGGCGCGGCCTGCGGCGCAACCCCACGCTGTGGGCGTCGTGGGTCATCGCCGGAGCCGACGCCAGGGTCTTCTACAGCGGCGATTCCGGCTACTTCGACGGTTACGCGGCCATCGGTGCCGAGCACGGCCCGTTCGACGCGAGCTTGATCCAGGTCGGTGCCTACGCCGCGAGCTGGCCGGACGTGCACATGACGCCGGAGGAAGGGGTGCGCGCGCACCGGGACCTGCGTGGCGGCTTGCTGATCCCGGTGCACTGGGGCACCTTCACTCTCGCCCCGCATCCGTGGGCGGAGCCGGCGGAGCGCGCTGTCGCCGCCGCCGAGGCTGCGGGGGTCCCGATCGCGGTGCCGAACCCGGGACAGCGGATCGACGTCGCCACACCGCCCCCGCCGGCCCCGTGGTGGAAGGCTCACGTGGCGTCGGCGTAGCTGTCGACGACCTCGCCGATCAGCGGGAAACACACCGGGCACCGCTCGCCGAACACCAGGCGTCCCGCCTCCGCGGCACACTCCTCGAGCACGTCGCACACCAGCGCGGCCACCGCCGCTGGACAGTGCACGATCACTTCGTCGTGCTGGAAGAAGACCAGCTGGGCCTCCGGCGCCCGATCGCGCAGCTTGCTGCGCACCAGGGCCAGCAGCACCGCCGTCCAGTCGGCGGCGCTGGCCTGCACGACGAAGTTGCGGGTGAACCGGCCCCAGTCCTTGGCCGCGCGCCGGGCCGCGGCCTGCTGGGAGTCGTCGGCGCTGCCCGTCAGGGAGCGCCACGCCTCCGGCGGCGGGGGAGAAGTGCGTCCCAGGCGGGAGCGCACCAGCTCGCCACGCTCCCCGGTCAGCGCGGCTTGCTCCACGTAGCCGACGGCCACCGGGAATCGTTGCCGCAGCACCGCCAGCAGCGCACCGGCTTCACCGGCGGTCCCGCCGTACATGGCGGACAGCATGGCGACCTTGGCGCGCGCCCGGTCGCCGCCGAACGCCTCGGCCGCCAGGCCGGTGTACAAATCCTCCGCGGTGGACACCGCCGCGAGCCGCTGGTCCCCGGAGATGGCGGCGAGCACCCGTGGCTCCAGCTGGGCGGCGTCGGCCACCACCAGCTTCCAGCCGGGGTCGGCCCGGACGCAGCGGCGCAACGTCTTCGGGATCTGCAGTGCCCCGCCGCCCCGGCTCGCCCAGCGCCCGGACACCACGCCGCCGACGACGAAATGCGGGCGGAACCGGCCGTCGTGCACCCACTCGGCGAGCCAGGTCCAGCCGTGCGCGGAGTGCAGCCTGGCGAGTTCCTTGTACTTCAGCAGCGGCTCCACCGCCGGGTGGTCGACGCCCACCAGGGCCGCGGCCCGGGTCGACGGAACCTCGATCCCGGCGCGGGCGAAAGCACGCACCACGCTCGGCGGATGATCCGGGTTGACCGGTTCGCCGAACGCCGCCGCGATCCGCTCGGCCAGCTCGGCGAGCTTCGCCGGCCGGCCGCCCGCCACCCGCGGGCCGAGCAGGTCGGTGAGCAGCTGCCGGTGCACGCCGGCGTCCCACGGCAGGCCGTCCGCCGTCATCTCCGCCGCGACCAGCGTGGACGCGGACTCCGCAGCCACCAGCAGGCGCATCCGCTCCGAGGTGGGCAGGCGCTCCAGCCACCGCTCCTGCTCGGCGAGCACCACCCCGGCCGCCTCGGTGGCGGTCACCCCGTGCGGCAGGGCAGGACCGGACGGCTCGAACAGCACGCCTTGCGCGGACGGCTCGTCGGCCGGCGTGTCGTCCTCCGGGGGCGGCGGCTCACCGCGCGCCCTGGCGTACGCGGCAGCCAGGCCGCGAGGTTCGCCGTGCCTGCCCTCGTAGGCGAGCAGCAGGCCCTCGGTCGTCCGCAGGTCGTGGCAGCGACGTACCCGGACACCGGCGGACAGCAGTACCGGGTAGATCCGGTCGGTGGCGGGAAAGACCCACGTGGGCGGAGAGTTCGCTGTGCCTTCGACGTCGCGGACGATCGTGGCAAGTTCCTCGGCGGACAGGCCGCGCTTCTCGGGCAGGGCGTCGTCCAGGCCGCGGACGGAGTAGCGGCGGCCGACTCCGGCGTCCGAGTCCTCCGCGACGACGATCCGCACGCCGCCATTGTCGCCCGCCGAGCCGACAACCACGAGTGTTCCGGCACGACGACGGCCGCCCACGCCAGGCGTGGGCGGCCGCGATCACAAGTCAGCGGGCCAACGCGACGTCAGCTCGGCAGCCGGTTGCCGGTGACGGTGGAGAAGGCGTGCGCCTCCTCCGGGCGGATCCGCAGGTAGAGCGTTTCACCCTTGCGCGGCGGCGTCCGCGGGTCGACCCGGGCGATGACGTCGACGCCTCCGGCGCCCTCCGCGGCGTCGTGCCCGGGCAGGGTCGTGTAGCAGAAGGCGTCCGATCCCAGCTCCTCGACCACCTGCACGGTGGCGGGGAAGCCGGGCGGCTGCGTGTCGGCGGAGACGATCTCCAGCGACTCCGGACGGAAGCCCAGCACGATGCTGTCCGCGCCTTCGGCGGCCGCGGCGTCCAGCGTGGTGCGCGAAACCGGGATGGTGACCCCGGCGATGCTCACCCCGCCATCGGTGATCTTGGCGGTGTGCAGGTTCATCGCGGGCGAGCCGATGAACCCGGCGACGAACGTGTTCGCGGGCTTGTCGTACAGCGCGCGCGGGGTGTCGCACTGCTGCAGCACGCCGTCCTTGAGCAAGGCCACCCGGTCACCCATGGTCATCGCTTCCACCTGGTCGTGGGTGACGTAGACGGTGGTGGTGCCCAGCCTGCGCTGCAGCGCGGCGATCTGGGTCCGGGTGGACACGCGCAGCTTGGCGTCCAGGTTGGACAGCGGCTCGTCCATCAGGAACACCTGCGGCTCGCGCACGATGGCGCGGCCCATGGCCACGCGCTGCCGCTGGCCACCGGACAGCGCCTTCGGCTTGCGGTCCAGGTACGGCTCCAGGTCGAGCAGCTTGGCGGCCTCGGCGACCCGCTGTTTGATCTCCGACTTCGGCTTGCCTGCGATCTTGAGCGCGAAGCCCATGTTCTCCGCCACCGTCATGTGCGGGTACAGCGCGTAGTTCTGGAACACCATCGCGATGTCCCGCTGCTTGGGCGGCAGGTTGGTCACGTCCCGGTCGCCGATCCGGATGGCGCCTTCGTCCAGCGGTTCCAGCCCAGCGAGCATGCGCAGCGACGTCGACTTCCCGCACCCGGACGGCCCGATGAGCACGAGGAATTCGCCGTCTTCGATCTCGAGGTCGAGAGCGTCGACTGCGGCTCGCTCCGAGCCCGGGTAGCGGCGGGTGGCCGCTTCATAGCGCACAGCTGCCATTGTGTGTCTCTCCCCTTTAACCCTTGATGCTGCCCGCGGTCAGCCCGCTGACCAGGTAGCGCTCGATGAATGCGAACAGTACGACCACCGGGACGACGGCGACAAGGGAGGCCGCGAACAGGTACTGCCACTGCACCTGGTATTCCCCGATGAAACTGGTGATGCCGACGGTCAGCGGCTGGGTGTCCGCGTCGGTCGTCAGCGTCAGAGCCACGATGAACTCGTTCCACGCCGCGATGAACGTGAAGATCACCGCGGTGATCACCCCCGGCACCGCCAGTGGCAGCGTGACCTTGGCCAACGCGGCCAGCCGCCCGCACCCGTCCAGCAGCGCCGCCTCCTCCAGCTCCACCGGGATGGAGGAGAAGTAGGCGTGCAGGATCCAGATGGAGAATGCCAGGTTGAAGCCGGCGTTGGTGAGGATCAGCGCCAGGTAGGTGTCGGTCAGCCCGAGCACCTTCATTTCCCGGAAGATCCCGATCACCAGGGCCGTTGGGGCAAACATCTGGGTGACCAGGACCAGCAGCAGGAACGCCCGGCGGCCCCGGAACCGGCGCCGCGCGGTGTAGTAGGCGGCAGGCAACGCCACCGCCACGGCCAGCACGGTCGACAGCCCGGCGATGATCAGCGTGTTGCGCAGGTACTCGAACAGCGGGATGCGATCCCACACCTCGACGAAGTTCGACCACTGCCACGTCTCGGGCAGGTAGCCCTGCGGGAACGTGAACACCTCCGACCGCGGTTTCAGCGCGGTGACGAACATGTACAGGTAGGGCGCCAGCACGAAGAAGGCGACCAGCCAGGCCAGCGCGGCGATCACCGCCGTGCGGATCGGGTGGGCCCGCATCAGTCGACCTCCTTCCACCGCACCGCCTTGAGGTAGAACAGCACCATCACCACGATCATCAGGAAGTTCAGCACCGCCATCGCCGCGGACTGGCCGACCTCCTTGTCCAGCCGGAGCAGCTTGAACATGAACGTGGTGGTGGTGTCGGTGTCGTGCCCCGGGCCGCCGCGGGTCATCGCCCAGATGATCGGGAACGAGTTGAACACGTTGATCACGTTGATCACCGTCGCGACCAGCACGGCGGGTTTGAGCAGCGGCAACGTGATGGTGCGGTAGGTCCGCCAGCGCGAGGCGCCGTCCACCTGCGCCGCCTCGTACACGTCGCCCGGGATGGTCTGCAGGCCGGCGAGCAGCACGTAGGTGGTGAACGGAAGCGACACGAACACCGCCACCCACATCAGCCACAGCCAGGCCAGACCCGGTTCACCGAGCCAATCACGCGGCGCGTCGATCAGGCCGAGATCCAGCAGGATCGTGTTGCCCATGCCGTGGAAGAAGTCGAGGATCCAGCGCCACACGATGGCGGTCATCACCACCGACGCCGCCCACGGCACGATCATCGCCCAGCGCACCAGCTTGCGGCCGGGGAACCGGGCGTTGAGCAGCTGGGCGAGCCCCAGCGAGATCAGCAGGGTGACCCCGACGACGCCGACGACCCAGATCAGCGTGCGGATCAGCACCGGCACCAGGTCCGGCTCGTCGAACAGCGCCTCGAAGTTCTCCAGCCCAGCCCAGCCGCGGATGACCCCGGCGCGGGACACCTCCCGCACCGACGTCAGCACCATCTCGACCACCGGCCACAGCACGACGCCGGCGATCAACAGCAGGGCAGGGCCGAGCCACAGCAGCGGGGTCAGCGGATGGTCGGTTCCCGGACGCTTGCCCCGGCCGGGGGAGGGGCGACCCGCACCGGGTTTCCCGGTGGGCGGGCCGCCCGCTTTCCCCACACCGGTCGCGGCGGACGCCGGAACCGTCTTCGATGTCGCGGTCACGACCGGTCAGCCTCTCAGCCCTCGGCGGTCTTCTGCAGCTGCTCCAGCACCTTCTTCGGGTCGGTGCCCTGCACGGCCTTGCCGATCTGCTGCTTGACCGCACCGTCCACCGCGGTCCACTTCGGGTCGGTCACCGGGTAGAACTTGGCCTGCGGCAGCGCCTCGACGAACGGCTTCATCTTCTCGTCGTCGGACAGCGCCTCGCTCGCCGACTGCGTGGTGGGCAGGAAGCCCTCGGTGGTGATGAACTTGCTGTAGTTCTCCTCCTGGTAGAAGAAGGTGAGGAACTTCCGCAGCGTCTCCTGCGCGCCCTTGCCGTTGTCGAACGCCATCAGATAGTCCTGCACGCCGAGCGTGCTGGGCTCCATGCCCTCCTCGGCCACCGGGTTGGGCGCGATGCCGTACTCGAACTTGTTGCCCTGGTCGGCGATGTTGTTGTGGGTCTGCGGCAGGCCGCGGATCATGCCGATCCGGCCGGCGGCGAACGCCTCGATCACGTCGGCGCGGTCGGTCTTGGCCGGGTTCGGCTGGGTCAGCCCCTCGTCCACCATGCTCTTGAGGAACTGCAGCGTCTCCAGGTTCTCCGGGCTGTCGATGGTCCAGTTGCCCTGGTCGTCGACCCAGTGCCCGCCGTTGGAGTTGATCCAGATCTGGAACTCGCCCTGCGCCTCCTCCGGTCCGAGCGGCAGGCCGTAGCCGATGGCGTCGCCGGGCAGGTCGCTGATCTTCTTGGCCGCTTCCTTCAGCTCGTCCCAGGTCTTCGGCGGCTCGCTGATCTTGGCCTTGGCGAACAGGTCCTTGTTGTAGAACAGCAGCCGGGCACTGGCGATGAACGGCAGGCCGTACTGCTCACCCTCGAACTTCGAACTCTCCGCGAAGCTCGGGATGAAGTCGTCGAGGACCTCCTTCGGCAGCACGTCGCCGGCCTTGTACAGCAGGCCGTCCTCGGCGAAGTCGGCGAACTTGTTCAGGTTGAGCAGGTCGGGCGCCTTGTCGTTGAGCACGAGGTTCTGCACGTGCCCGTCGATGTCGTCCCAGCTGATCACCTGCAGGTCCACCTTCAAGCCGGGGTTGGCCTTCTCGAACCGGGAGACCAGGTCCTGCCAGTAGGGCTCGGTCTTGTCGCTGTACTCGGCGGCGACGAAGGTGATCGTCTTGCCGTCGCCGTCCGCCTCGTCGGACCCGCAGGCTGCGGCCGCGGTGAGGGCCAGCGTTGCGGTCGCGCCCAGCGCGACCACGCGCATGGCCGCGCGGGATGCTCTGCGTGAAAACCTCATCCTGACGCGCCCCTTTCTGCTGTTCTCGGGCTTAGCGCGTGTCTCGGACTGCGTGAATTTGTGCAGTGTTACCTAATATCAAGCAGAAATCAACAGGTCTAGACCATTCGTTAGGCACGTATGACCTTGAGTCCCGCCGCGGTGAAACGATCGAGCAGATCTTTCGGCGCCGATCGGTCGGTGACCAGGACGTCCACGTCCTCGATCGGGCAGATGCGGCTGAACGCGTGCCGACCGAGCTTAGACGCATCGGCCACGATGACAACCTGACGCGCGCGCGAGGCCATCAGCGTGTTGATCCTGGACTCGCCCTCGTGGTGGGCCGACGCGCCGTGCGAGACGTCCAGCCCGTCCACGCCGAGGAACACGATGTCCAGGCTCAGGTTGTCCAGGATGTGCTCGGCCAGCGGGCCGATCAGCTCGTAGGACTGGGTGCGCGCCACCCCGCCGGTGACCACCACCTTGATGTGCGGCCGCACGGTCAGCTCGTTGGCGATGTTGAGCGCGTTGGTGACGAACGTGATGGACTGCCCGCCCGTGCCGTCGTGCGCGCCTTCCTGCAGGTCGGCGCGGGTGGCGATGGCGCGGGCGACCTCGGTGGTGGTGGTCCCGCCGTTGCTGCCGACGATCGCGCCCGGGCTGACCAGCGCCGCGGCCGCCCGCCCGATCCGTTGCTTCTCCTCGGCCTTGCGCACCGACTTGTAGCGCAGCGGCAGGTCGTAGGCGGTGGCGTTGGGCACCGCGCCGCCGTGCGTGCGGGTGAGCAGCTGCTGCTCGGCCAGGGTGTCCAGGTCGCGCCGGATCGTCGCGGGGGACACCGACAGCTCGGCGGCCGCCTCGTCGACGTTCAGCTCGCCGCGCTCGGCGAGCAGCTCCAGCAGGGCGTTCAGCCGGGCGTACTTGCGCATGGCCGAGCCTCCTTCATGTCCGGGCCGGCTGTTGCGTGATCATGTTCATTTCTGCAACTATCATGCAATATTGCGCAGCGTGGCGCGAGGGTCGAGATCGACAACCCATCCGAGAGGGGTCCGAGATGTCCACATCGAGGCGGAATGTCCCGGCGCGCGAACGGGGGCGGGGACGGTGAGTCACGTCGAGGTGGAGATCGCCAGCCAGCCGGACTGCTGGCGGAAGGCCGCCGAGCTGGCCGCCACGCACGCCGCCGCGTTGCCGCGGCCCGGCGAGCGGGTGGCGGTGACCGGCTGCGGGACGTCGCTGTTCATGTCGCAGACCATCGCCGCGCTGCGCGAACGGCACGGCGGCGAGCTGGGCGGGGAGACCGACGCGCTGCCCGCGTCGGAGTTCCCGGGGACCCGGCGGTACGACCGGGTACTAGCGCTGTCCCGGTCCGGCACCACCACCGAGGTGGTGGACCTGCTGCGCCGGCTGCGCGGGACGGTGCCCACCACGGTGATCACCGCCGACGCGAGCACGCCGGTGGTCGAGGCCGCCGACGAGGCAGTGGTGCTGGACTTCGCCGACGAGCAGTCGGTGGTGCAGACCCGGTTCGCCACCACCGCGCTCGCGGTGTTGCGTGCCCACCTGGGCCAGGATCTCGAGCCGTTGATCGCCGACGCCGAGCGCGCGGTGGCCGAGCCGTTGCCGGACGGCGCGGTCGAGGCGACCCAGTTCACCTTCCTGGGCCGCGGCTGGACCGTGGGCATCGCCAACGAGGCGGGCCTGAAGCTGCGCGAGGCGTCGCTGTCCTGGGCCGAGTCCTACCCTGCGATGGAGTACCGGCACGGCCCGATCAGCGTGACCGACGAGCGCAGCCTGGTGTGGATGCTGGGGGAGGCGCCGGAGGGCCTGGCCGACGACGTGCGGCGGACCGGTGGCCGGTGGGTCGAGGCGGACCGGGACGCGATGGTCGAGCTGATCCGGGCGCAGCGGCTCGCAGTGGCACTGGCCGAGCGTGCCGCCATCGACCCGGACCAGCCGCGCAACCTGGCGTACTCAATCATCCTGAACAAGTGAGCGAGTGCGTCATCGCCGTCGACGTCGGCGGCACGGCGATCAAGGCGGGCCTGGTCGACCCCACCGGCACGCTGCACGCCCCCCGCAGCGTGCCGACCGACCGGGCGGCGGGCGCCGATGGCGTGGTGGGCCAGGTCGTCGCGTGCATCCAGGAGCTGGAGACCGGCGCGCGGCGCGCCGGCCACACCCCGGTCGCGGTCGGTGTGGCGGTTCTCGGACTGACCGACGACGAAGCGGGCATCGCGGTGCTGTCGGCCAACATGGGCTGGCGCGACGTGCCCCTTCGGGCACTGTTGCAGGAGAAGACAGCGCTGCCGGTGGCGTTCGGCCACGACGTGCGCGCCGGCGGCCTGGCGGAGGCCGTGCTCGGCGCCGGGCGCGGGGCTGGTGACCACCTGTTCCTGGCCATCGGCACCGGGGTGGCCGGCGCGATCATGGTCGGCGGCGAGCCGTACCGGGGTACCGGGTTCGCCGGCGAGATCGGCCACATCGAGGTGGACTCGCCGTCCGCGGGCCCGTGCGGCTGCGGCGGCCGCAACTGCCTGGAGACGGTGGTCTCCGCCCGGGCGCTGGCGCAGCACTACGCCGAGCGCACCGGGGAGCAGGTCACCGCGGCGGAGGTGGCCGCCCGGGTGGACGCCGGAGACGAGCACGCGCGCCAGCTGTGGGCCGAGATGGTCGACGCGCTGGCCGGTGCGCTGTGCATGTACTGCTCGCTGCTCGCCCCGGAGCTGATCGTCGTCGGCGGCGGGCTGGCCGAAGCCGGCCCGCGGCTGCTCGAGCCGCTGCGCGCGCGGCTGGCCGAGCGGCTGAGTTTCCAGAAGCGGCCCCGGCTGGTCCCGGCCGAGCTGGGGGAGCGGGCCGGCTGTCTCGGGGCGGGCTTGTTCGCGTGGCAACGTGTTGGCCGGCCGGTGCCGGTACGGGAGCGGAACTGATGACCATTTACGCGGCCGAACGGTTGGTGACCCCGCACGAGGTGCTCGCGCCCGGGTGGTTCCGGGTGGACGGCGACCGGATCACCGAGGTCGGTGCGGGGTCGCCCGCGGAAACCGCCGAGCGGCTGGACGGCTGGGTGCTGCCCGGATTCGTCGACATGCACGTGCACGGCGGCGGGGGAGCCAGCTTCACCACCGGCGATCCCGAGCAGGCGCGGCGGGCGGCGGCGTTCCATCGGCGGCACGGCACCACCACGATGCTGGCGAGCCTGGTCACCGCGCCCCCGGAGCAGCTGCTGGCGGCGGTGCGCGAACTGGTGCCCTTGGTGGCCGACGGAACGCTGGCCGGCGTGCACCTGGAAGGGCCGTTCCTGGCCGAGGCGCGCTGCGGCGCCCACGACCCCGAGCTGCTGCTCGAGCCGGACGGCGAGCTGCTGGACGACCTGCTGCGCGCCGGCTGCGGCACCGTGCGGATGGTCACCGTCGCTCCCGAGCGGCCGGGTGGCATGGATCTGATCAAGAAGTTGGCCGCGGCGGACGTGGTGGCGGCGGTTGGGCATTCCGATGCGACGTTCGACGTGGCCGCCGAGGCTTTCCGCGCGGGGGCCACCGTCGCCACCCACTTGTTCAACGGAATGCCGCCGCTGCATCACCGCAAGCCGGGGGTCGTCGGCGCGGCGCTGCATCACCCGGCCGCCGTGGTGGAGTTGATCAACGACGGGGTCCATCTGCATCCCGCGGTGGTGGCCGGGGTCTTCGCGCAGGTCGGCAGCGAGCGGGTCGCCCTGGTGACCGATGCGATGTCCGCTGCCGGGGCCGGCGACGGCGAGTACGAGCTCGGCGGGCAGCGCGTCCGGGTGGCAAACGGCGTCGCGCGCATCGCGGCGACCGGGTCCATCGCCGGGAGCACGCTGACCATGGATGCCGCGGTGCGAGCGGCCGTGGCGGCGGGGGTGTCCGTCGTCGACGCCTCCCGCGCGGCCTCCGGGACCCCGGCGCGAGCCATCGGGCTCGTGGACCGGGGTGAGATCGCCGCCGGGCAGCGTGCCGACCTCGTGGTGCTCGACGACGACTTGCAGGTGCGCCGTGTCGCCCGCGGAGGCCGGTGGCAGTGATTCTGACGGTCACTCCCAACACCGCGTGGGACGTCACGTACTGGGTGGACGAGCTGGTCAGGCACGCGTCGGCGCGGGTGCGGTCGATCGACGCGCGCGCCGGTGGCAAGGGAGTGAACGTCGCCAGAGTGCTGCATGCGGCCGGTCATGACGTGCTGGCGTGCGGATTCGTGGGCGGGGTGACGGGGGAGCAGATCCGCGCCGAACTCCGGTCGGCGGGCCTGCCCGAGGCGATGACGCCCATTGCCGGGGAGTCCCGCAAGACGGTCACGGTGGTGGATTCCGACGCGACCGTGCTGCTGGAGCCGGGTCCGACGGTGACGGCGGAGGAGTGGAGCGCGCTGGTCACGGGATATCGGCGGCACCTTGCCGACGCCGCGGTGGTGGTGCTCAGCGGGTCGCTGCCGCCGGGGGTGCCGCCCGACGGGTATGCCGAGCTCGGCCGGCTCGCCGCGGACGCCGGTGTCCCGGTCGTCCTCGACTCGTCGGGCGACGCGTTGCGGCACGGCCTGCGCGGACGCCCTGCCGTCGTCAAGCCGAACAGCGCGGAACTGGCGACCGTGGCTTCCGGCGATCCCCGGACGGCGGCCGCCGCGATGCGGGAAGCCGGGGCGGGCGACGTGGTGGTGTCTCTCGGGGCGGATGGCCTGCTGGCGGTGACCGGCGAAGGCGTCTGGCGTGCGGTCGCCGAGCCGGTGCAGGGCAATCCGACCGGTGCCGGCGACGCCGTGGTGGCTGCGCTCGCCGTCGGGCTGGCGACCGGTCGGCCGTGGCCGGAGCGGCTGGCCGAAGCGGCGGCCATGGGCGGTGCCGCCGTTGCCGCGCCCCTGGCGGGCGACGTGGACAAGGACACCTATCACCGGCTGCGCGCCGCCGTGTCGGTGCGCAAGGTCGAGGAGACGTCATGCCATTGACACTCACCGGCGAGATCGTGGCCGCCGAGTCGGCCGCAGGAGCGGCGACCGGGGCGTTCAACGTCATCCAGCTCGAACACGCGCAGGCCATCGTGGCGGGGGCCGAACGGGCGGGCAGGCCGGTCATCCTGCAGATCAGCGAGAACTGCGTGCGGTACCACGGCGGCCTGGCGCCGATCGGTGCGGCCACGCTGGCCGTCGCGCGGGCAGCGGAGGTCCCGGTCGCGGTCCATGCCGACCATGTGACCAACGAACAGCTGGTGCGTGAGGCCGTCGAGTTGGGCTTCGGGTCGGTGATGTTCGACGCGTCGGCCTTGCCCTACGAGGAGAACGTGGCGGTCACCGCGGAGATCACGCGCTGGTGTCACGAGCGGGGCGTGTGGGTCGAGGCCGAGCTCGGCGAAGTGGGCGGAAAGGACGGAGTCCACGCCCCCGGGGCACGCACCGACCCCGGCGAAGCCGCTGCGTTCGTCGCCGCCACCGGAGTGGACGCGCTCGCCGTGGCCGTCGGCTCCAGCCATGCGATGACGACTCGCGACGCCAAGCTGGATTTCGACCTGATCGCCCAGTTGCACGCGGCGGTGGACGTGCCGCTGGTGCTGCACGGCTCGTCGGGAGTCCCCGACGACGATCTGGCCAAGGCCGTCCGGGCAGGTATGCGGAAGATCAACATCGCCACCCATCTGAACGCCGTCTTCACCAGGACGGTGCGGGAACGCCTGGCGGAGAAACCGGAGCTGGTGGACACCCGCAAGTACATCGGGCCGGCGCGGGACGCGGTCGCGGCCGAAGTAGCCAGGCTGCTGGGCGTGCTGTCCCGCTGACCGTTTTCGCGTTCTTCGATCGTCCATGGGGGTGCGGCGTCGGCTCGCATCGGGGTGCGGCGTCGGCTCGCCGGTTCCCGCGCCACTGGCCGCCCTCACCGCGGCATGAGGGATCCTCGCGCGGCCGTATGCAACATGTTGCACTGCGACGAGTTGCATATTACCGTTCTCGTGTGGCGCTGGAGCACGCGATTCTGGTCGCGTTACAGGAGAAGTCGGGCAGTGGTTACGAGCTGGCCCGCCGGTTCGACCGGTCGATCGGGTACTTCTGGGCGGCCAGCCATCAGCAGATCTACCGCACGCTCAAACGCATGGTCGAGCTCGGCTGGGTCGACGTGCAGGCGGTGGTCCAGCAGGGCAGGCCGGACAAGAAGGTCTACCGGGTGTCCGACGCGGGCCGGGCCGAGCTGCGCCGGTGGCTGGCCGAGCCGGACGGTCCCGCGGCCGTCCGCAACGATCTGGCGGTGAAGGTGCGCGGGGCGTCGATGGGCGACGTGCGCGACGTGATGGAGCAGGTCGCCAGGCACCGAGACCGGCACGCCGAACGGCTCGACGAGTATCGCGCGATCGAGCAGCGCGACTTCCCGGATGCCGGCCGGCTGACCGGGCAGCGCCTGCACCAGTACCTGGTGTTGCGGGCAGGCATCCGGTCGGAGCAATGCGCCGTCGAGTGGTGCGACGAAGTGCTGGAAGCCATGCGGCGGGACGAGGAAGGGAGCCGGGGATGACCGAGACGACGGCCGATGGCGATCGTCCGGACGGTGCCGACTCGGGCGGGGGCGAGTACCCGAACCTGCTGCGCCCGCTCGACCTGGGCTTCACCACGCTGCCCAACCGCGTGGTGATGGGGTCGATGCACGTCGGGCTCGAGGACCGGGCCAAGCGGTTCCCGGCGTGGGCGGAGTACTTCGCAGAACGCGCCCGGGGTGGGGCCGCTCTGATCGTCACCGGCGGTTTCGCGCCGAACCGGACGGGCTGGCTGTATCCGTTCGCGTCGAAAATGAGCACGCGCGCCGAGGCCCGCAAGCACCGGATCGTCACCCGCGCGGTGCACGACGAGGGCGGAAAAATCGCGCTGCAGCTGCTGCACGCCGGCCGGTACGCCTACCACCCGTTCTCGGTGTCCGCATCCGCGGTCAAGGCGCCCATCAATCCGTTCACGCCACGGGCGATGAGTGACCGCGCGATCCGCAGGACGATCGACGACTTCGCCTGCGCCGCGGAGCTCGCCCGCGAGGCGGACTACGACGGCGTCGAGATCATGGGCTCCGAGGGCTACCTGATCAATCAGTTCCTCGCGCCGCGCACCAACCGGCGAACCGACCGGTGGGGCGGCTCGGCGGAGAACCGCAGGCGGTTCGCCGTCGA
This sequence comes from Thermocrispum sp., assembly GCF_002919275.1. Taxonomy (NCBI): domain Bacteria; kingdom Bacillati; phylum Actinomycetota; class Actinomycetes; order Pseudonocardiales; family Pseudonocardiaceae; genus Thermocrispum; species Thermocrispum sp. The sequence continues at coordinate 16,285 of NZ_PKFA01000033.1, forward strand.
GATCGTGCGCCGGGTCCGCGAGCGGGTGGGCGCGGACTTCATCGTCGTGTACCGGATGTCGATGCTGGACCTGGTGCCGGAGGGCCAGACGTGGGACGAGATCGTCGCGCTGGCCAAGGACGTCGAGGCGGCCGGGGCCACCATGATCAACACCGGCATCGGCTGGCACGAGGCCCGCGTGCCGACCATCGTGACCTCGGTGCCGCGCGCGGCGTTCACGCACGTCACGGCCAGGCTCAAGGCGCACGTGTCGATTCCGCTGATCACGTCCAACCGGATCAACATGCCGCAGGTTGCCGAGGAGGTGCTCGCGCGCGGGGACGCCGACCTGGTGTCGCTGGCCCGGCCGTTCCTGGCCGATCCACAGTGGGTGCGCAAGGCGCAGCAAGGCCGCGCCGACGAGATCAACACCTGCATCGCGTGCAACCAGGCGTGCCTCGACCACACGTTCGCCATGAAGCCCGCGACCTGCCTGGTCAATCCGCGGGCGGGCAACGAGACCACGCTGCGGTTGCTGCCTGCTCGCCGGGTGAAGCGGATCGCCGTGGTCGGCGCGGGGCCCGCCGGGCTGGCGGCGGCCACCACGCTCGCCGAACGCGGGCATCACGTGGAGCTGTTCGAGGCGGAAGACGAGATCGGCGGCCAGTTCGCCATGGCCAAGCGCATTCCGGGCAAGGAGGAGTTCGCCGAGACGATTCGGTACTTCACCCGGCGGATCGAGGTGACCGGCGTGAAGCTGCACCTCGGCGAGCTGGTCACCGCCCAGCGGCTGGTGGACGGCGAGTTCGACGAGGTCGTGGTGGCGACCGGGGTCGTCCCGCGCGTTCCGCAGATCGAGGGGATCGACCACCCGTCGGTGCTGTCCTACGTGGACGTGCTGCGACACGGCAAGGAGGTCGGCGACAAGGTCGCCGTGATCGGGGCCGGGGGCATCGGCGTCGACGTCGCCGAGTTCCTGACCCACACCCGGTCGCCGTCGCTGGACATCTCCATGTGGCAGCGTGAGTGGGGGGTGGCCGACCTTCCGGACGTTCGCGGCGGCGTGGGGGAGCCGGCGCCGGAGCGGCCGCCGCGGAAGGTGTACCTGTTGCAGCGCAAGACCTCGAAGATCGGCAAGGACCTGGGCAAGACCACGGGCTGGGTGCACCGCGCCGCGCTGCAGGCCAAGGGGGTCGAGCAGATCACCGGGGTGGCCTACCGGCGCATCGACGACGACGGACTGCACATCGTCTACGGCAAGGATCACCGCCGGACCCGGGTGTTGAACGTGGACACGGTGGTGATCTGCGCAGGCCAGGAATCCCGGCGCGACGTGGCCGACGACCTGATCGCCAAGGGGGTGGTCACGCACGTCATCGGCGGCGCCGACGTCGCCGCGGAACTGGACGCGAAGCGGGCCATCGACCAGGGGACGAGGCTGGCCGCCACCATCTGACACCACGAGGAGAAGCCATGGACGCCGTGCAGCGGTTCCGGCAAGCGGTCGAGTCCGGTGACTTCGCCGCCGCCGTGCGCGAGTTCGCGCCCGACATCACCTTCCACAGCCCGGTGAAGTTCACCCCGTTCCGCGGGATCGGCCAGGTGTCCGCCTTGTTCCGGGTGCTGGGCCGCACCTTCGAGAACTTCCGCTACGTCGGGGAATACTCCGGCACCGACGTGCTGGGGCACGACGGTCCGCGGGCCGAGTCGCACATTCTGCATTTCCGCACCACGGTCGACGGCAAACAGGTCGACGGCATCGATCTGATCCAGCTGGACGAAGCGGGCCGCATCGGTACGTTCACGGTGATGATCCGGCCGTTGTCGGCGGTGCAGGCGGTCGGTGAGGCGGTGATGCGCGGGCTGGTGGCCGACGGCGTGGTCCCGGCACCCGGCTCCGGCGCCGGCTGACGTCAGACGGACGCTGCCGACCGCCGATTTGTCCAAGACATCGGGGGCGCGCGGGTGCAGGATGGCCCCATGAGCGAATCCGGCAACGACCCTCGCACCACGGCGGGCAGCGTCGTGACGGCGGTCTATCCGCGGCTGGTCGTCGGTGATGCAGCGGCGGCGATCGATTTCTATGCGAAGGCCTTCGGCGCGGTGGAACTGGAACGGCACACCGACACCGGCGGCCAGGACGGCAAGATCGTCCACGCCATGCTGCGCATCGGGGACGTGCTGGTCGCGGTGAAGGACGAGGACGACCACGACCCGTCACCGGCGTCGCCGGGCGGATGCCCGGTGGTGATGGCGCTCGAGGTCACCGACGCGGACGCGGTCGGCGCGCGCATGACCGAGGCCGGTGGCAGCGTGGTGTTCCCGATACGGGATCGGGATTACGGGCAGCGGGCCGGACGATTCGCCGACCCGTGGGGCCATCTGTGGATGATCGCGCAAAATCTGTGAACCCGGCCGGCACGGGCCGCCACGGCGCATTGCCGCGTGGCGGGTTCTGCCGTGTGCCGCGCGAGCGGAACCGTGTCGGGCAACGGGGCTTGGTCGCACCAATAGTGGACGCAATTTTCCGGCGCGTTATGCCGAACTTCCCAATTCGCCCTTCCGGCGACGGCCTGGCAGGGCAGTTCGCCTCCGTTACTTGCCCACCACGACGATCATGGACGATCAAGGACGTACGACGAATCAGCGTGGCGGGGCGCAGGTGAACATTTCCAGCCCCGGCCGGGCACGGCGAGGTGCCAGGCGCAGGCTGAGGTGTGCTCGCCGGAGCGACGGGTGACGGCGACGGTGGTGCCCCCGGTGAGACTCGAACTCACACTGGACGGGTTTTGAATCCGTTGCCTCTGCCAATTGGGCTACGGGGGCAGGCTCCGCCCCGATCTTAAGGGATGGGCGTGGTGCCGCGGTGCTCGGCCCGGGGATGCGGCAGGCGTCCGTCCGGCACTGCCCTTCGGGGTCGGCGGTGGTGACGAACGTCCCGCTTGCCGGGCTCCCGCTGCAGGCCAGGCGGCGTTCTCGGTAATCTGAGTGCGCGCAACCAGCGAAGATCATGCGAGCACCCAGGAGGCTTCGGTGACCGACACGGCCACCGTCCAGGGCAAGGCCGAGCAGAAGCGTCGCGTCCTGATCGCCGAGGACGAGGCGTTGATCCGGCTCGATCTGGCGGAAATGCTGCGCGAAGAAGGGTACGAGGTGGTCGGTGAGGCCGCCGACGGCGAGCAGGCGGTGGAGCTGGCCGCGCAGCTGAAACCGGATCTGGTCATCCTGGACGTGAAGATGCCGAAGATGGACGGCATCGAGGCCGCGTCGAAGATCACCGGCGAGCGGATCGCCCCGGTGGTCATCCTGACCGCGTTCAGCCAGCGCGAACTGGTGGAGCGCGCCAGGGACGCGGGCACCATGGCGTACCTGGTCAAGCCGTTCGCCAAGCGGGACCTGGTGCCCGCGGTCGAGCTGGCGGTCAGCCGGTTCGCCGAGCTGCAGGCGCTCGAGTCCGAGGTGGCCGACCTGGCCGACCGACTGGAGACGCGCAAGCTCATCGACCGGGCCAAGGGCCTGCTGATGACCAGCCAGGGGCTGACCGAGCCGGAGGCGTTCCGGTGGATTCAGCGCACCGCGATGGACCGGCGGGTCACCATGAAGTCGGTCGCGCAAGCGGTGATCGAGAGCATCAAGGTCTAGCCGCCGCCTTTGCTTTCCGCGCCGCCCCGGCAAACGGTCTTGCCGGGCGGAGGTTTTCACGATCTGTAACCTGAGTCACTGCGTGGCGCGCAAACGCCGGTCGTACACTTGCCGATACCTTCGCATCACGTATGCGGCCAATTGGGCTAGTTCACTGCCCTAACCGGCGTTTTCGTGAGGGATTGTCGTCGCGCTGAGTCATGGTTGTTGTTGAATGTTGGCCCTACGGAGTGCGGCCCGGATCTAACGTCCTTCGCAAACCGTCACGATGTGGATACAGGCGCGCTCAGTGACTGGGCAAGCAGCGTGGCGGGAGCTAGGTTCACCCACCGGGTCCGAATCCCAGCGGGTGGGTCGTGCGGTGTGGCGACGACCCCACGAGACGACCCCCGGCAAGACATGGAGGAACGAAGTGGCAAGAGCACGGATTACCGCAGCCCTGGCGCTGGCGGCGACGGCTGCGTCGCTGGTGCTGGGCGCTTGTGCGCCGCGTGAAGACGCAGGCAACAACGCGGCCAACCAACCGCAGTCCGACGCGCCAGCCGAGCCGGAGAACGCTCACAAGCCCGAGGGCGACGGTAACGCCAAGTGCAGCAATGTCGCCATCGCCTACGCGGGCACCATCAACGGTGAGAACGCCGCGCTGGGGCAGAACATCCTCAACGGCGTGAAGCTGGCGGTGAAGAAGCACAACGACGCCAACCCGGACTGCCAGGTCGAGCTGAAGGAGTACGACACCGAGGGTGTTCCGGAGCGCGCGCCCGGCATCGTGACCCAGATGGTCAACGACGAGCAGATCGTCGGTGTCGTCGGCCTGCCGTTCTCCGGTGAGTCCAAGGCGGCGGGCAACATCTTCGACAAGGGTGGCCTGCCGCAGATCAGCCCGTCGGCGACCAACCCGGCGCTGAGCCAGAACGGCTGGAAGACGTTCTTCCGCGGCCTGGGCAACGACAACGCGCAGGGTCCCGCTGCCGCGAAGTTCCTGACCGACAACCTGGGTGCCGAGAAGGTCTGCGTGGTCCAGGACGACTCCGAGTACGGCATCGGCCTGGCCAGCGAGGTCAAGAAGGCGCTCGGCGACAAGGTCGTCTGCGACGAGAAGGTCAAGACCAAGCAGAAGGAATTCAGCGCGGTCGTGCAGAACATCAAGGCTGCGCAGCCGGACGCCGTCTACTACTCGGGCTACTACCAGGAGGCCGCGCCGTTCGCCCAGCAGCTGTACGACGCGGGCGTGGAGACCCAGCTGGTCGGGCCGGACGGCGTGAAGGACGACGAGTACGTCAAGGGCGCCGGTGACGCCGCCGCCGAGACGTTCTTCACCTGCCCGTGCGTGCCTGGTGAGGGCTTCACCAAGTTCGCCGGCGAGTACCGGAAGATGTTCGACAAGGACCCCGGCACCTACTCGGTCGAGGGTTACGACGCGGCGACCGTCCTGCTGACCGGTATCGACGCGGGCAACACCGACCGCAAGAAGATGCTGGAGTGGATCAAGAACTACGACGCCCAGGGCCTGAGCAACAAGCTGGGCTGGGACGAGAACGGTGAACTTGCCGAGACGCCCACCGTGTGGACCTACAAGGTGGAGAACGGCAAGATCGTCCGGAACGTCGAGATCAAGTAGGACATCGGCGAGGGGGAGATGGGGTCGCACAGCTTCCGTCTCCCCCTCGCTGCCTATCCACTCACCGTTTCTGGTAGGAAGTCCCCGGCATCGGACCGCTACCCCGGTCGTCAGCCGGCTCGAGAAATGAGTACTTGAGTGCACCACGTGATTAGTTCTGCGCAATACCTCGCGCAAGATTCGGAACCGTGGATCAACACCGACACGTTCATCAACCTGTTCTGGGCGAACACGATCGGTGGCCTTGAGTACGGCAGCATCTACGCACTCGTCGCGCTGGGCTACACCTTGGTGTACGGCGTGCTGAAGCTGCTGAACTTCGCGCACTCCGAGGTCTTCATCTACGGCGCGTACGCCACCTGGTTCACGTTCTTCCTGCTGGGCTTCCGGCCCGGCCCGACGCCAGAACTCCCGGTCGGTGAATTGATCGCCTACCTGGTGTTGGCAGTGATCGTGGCCATGCTCGTCTCCGGCACCACCGCGCTGGTGCTGGAACGGGTCGCCTACCGGCCGTTGCGGAACCGTGGCGCCCCGCGCCTGGCGTTCCTGATCACCGCCATCGGCGCATCGCTGATCCTGCAGCAGATCCTGTTCCTGTGGCGGGGCAGCAACCCCGAGCAGGCCATCCGGCTGCTGCGGCCGGAGACCCTGTTCAACGTCGGCAGCGCTTCGGTGCAGAACCTGACCGTCATCATCGTGGTCGCGTCGGTCCTGATGTGGATCGTGGCGGACACCTTCGTCAACCGCACCCGGTTCGGCCGCGGTATCCGCGCGGTCGCCCAGGACCCGGACACGGCCATGCTGATGGGCGTCAACAAAGAGCGGATCATCATGCTGACGTTCGTGGTCGGCGGCCTGTTGGCAGGCGCGGCCGCGGTGTTCTACATGATGAAGATCCCGCAGGGCGCCCAGTACAACGGCGGGTTCCTGCTCGGCCTGAAGGCGTTCGCGGCAGCGGTGCTCGGCGGCATCGGCAACCTGCGCGGCGCGCTGCTCGGCGGGCTGCTGCTCGGCATCATCGAGAACCACGGGCAGGCGCTGTTCGGCGGCGAATGGCGCGACGTCGTGGCGTTCGTCGTGTTGGTGCTGGTGTTGATGTTCCGGCCGACTGGGATCCTCGGTGAATCGCTCGGGAAGGCGCGAGTATGACCACGACCAAGACTCCGGCACCGGCCAAGGCTCCCGCTGAGCCACCACGGCGGAGGAGTATCTCCGAGTGGTGGAACAACCTGAGCCGGTTCCAGCAATGGATCATCCTGCTGCCGCTGGTGGCGTTGATCTTCGCCCTGCCGTGGCTGAATCCGCCGCTCATCACCACCGAGCCCGGGTACGACTTCTCCATCGCGATGTTCGACGTCGCCCGGTACTGCCTGATCGCGATCGGGCTGAACGTGGTGGTCGGACAGGCGGGCCTGCTCGACCTGGGCTACGTCGGGTTCTTCGCCATCGGCGCGTACGTCGCGGCGCTGTTCACCAGCCCGGACTCGACACTGTGGAAGATCCCGTACCTGGCGGCGATCCCGCTGGCGATGGCGATCACCATGGTGTTCGGCGTGATCCTGGGCAGTCCGACGCTCCGGTTGCGCGGTGACTATCTGGCCATCGTGACGCTGGGCTTCGGGGAAATGGTCCGGCTGTTCGCCGACAACGTGGACGCGCTGCGCGGCAACCGCGGGTTCTCCAACATCGGCGCCCCGCCGGGCACCAGGGAGAACGGCGAGCCGCTGTTCGCCAACTTCGACGGCAAGCCGTGGTACGTGCTGTGCGTCGCGGTGATCATCGTGATCCTCATCCTGGCGGGCAACCTGGAGCGGTCGCGGGTCGGCCGTGCCTGGGTGGCCATCCGGGACGACGAGGACGCCGCCGAGCTGATGGGCGTGCCCACGTTCCGGTTCAAGATCTGGGCGTTCGTCATCGGTGCGGCCATCGGCGGCCTGTCGGGTGCGCTGTACGCCGGGCAGCAGGGCTTCATGAACAACCAGAGGTTCGACGTGCTGACCTCGGTGCTGTTCCTCGCCGCGGTGATTCTCGGCGGGTCCGGCAACAAGGTCGGCGTCATGCTCGGCGCGTTCGTGGTGGCCTACGTGCCGCTGCGCTTCCTGTCCATCGCCGAATGGAAGTTCATGATCTTCGGGGTGGCGCTGACCATCCTGATGATCTTCCGGCCGCAGGGCCTGCTCGGCGCGCGTCAGCGCCTGCTCACCTACGGCAGACAGGCCTACCAGCGCCTGGTCGGCCGCGGCGAGGTGGTCAGCAGCGACACCGCGATGGCAGGCGGCAAGAGCCTGATGAACGGCGGAAACGGGGCACCGAAGTGAGCCAGAAGGATCAACACCGACACATCTCGGGCGGCATCGTCGCCGAAGTCGCCCAGATGACGGAGGCCGAACGGCGGGAGCACGAGGCCGAGGTCGCCGACGTGGTGGCGACCGACCGCGAGTTCGCGGTCGGCGAGGGCGAGACGCTGCTCGAGATGGACAACGTCACCGTGCGCTTCGGCGGCCTGGTGGCGCTCGACAGTGTCTCCTTCCACATCAAGCGGGGCGAGATCCTCGGCTTGATCGGCCCGAACGGGGCCGGGAAGACGACCTGCTTCAACGCCATGACCGGCGTGTATCGGCCGACGTCCGGCCGGGTCCTGCTGGAGGGCAAACCCCTCGGCAGGACGGCCAAGTACCGCATCACCCGAAAGGGCATCGCCCGCACGTTCCAGAACATCCGGCTGTTCGAGGAGATGACCGCGTTGGAGAACGTGGTCGTCGGCACCGACGCCAGGCACAAGACGTCGGTCCTCGGCGCCCTGCTGCGGCTGCCCCGCCACTTCAAAGAGGAGAAGGCGGCGGTGGAGAAGGCAATGGCGCTGCTGGAGTTCGTCGGCATTGCCGACCGTGCCGGTGACAAGGCGAAGAACCTGCCGTACGGCTACCAGCGACGGCTGGAGATCGCCAGGGCGCTGGCCACCGAGCCGAAGCTGCTCTGCCTGGACGAGCCCGCCGCGGGATTCAACCCGGCGGAAAAGGACGAGCTGATGGAGCTCATCCGCAAGATCCGGGACGACGGCTTCACCGTGCTGCTCATCGAGCACGACATGCGGCTGGTCATGGGTGTCACCGACCGGATCGTGGTGCTGGAGTTCGGCAAGAAGATCGCCGAGGGCAAGCCCGAGGAGATCCGGAACAACAAAGCGGTCATCGCCGCGTACTTGGGGGTGCCTGACGATGACGTTGCTTGAGCTGGACTCCGTCTCCGTCCACTACGGCCGGATCCGGGCGGTGCACAACCTGTCGTTGACCGTCGAGGAGGGTGAGGTCGTGGCGCTGATCGGTGCCAACGGCGCCGGCAAGACCACGACGATGCGCGCCATCTCGGGGATTCGCCCGGTGTCGTCCGGACGGATCCTGTTCGACGGCCAGGACATCACCCGTATGAAGGGTGAGAAGCGCGTCGAGCTCGGTATCGCCCAGTCGCCGGAAGGCAGGCGGATCTTCCCCGGCATGACGGTGCTGGAGAACCTCGACATGGGTGCCTACTCCCGCAAGGACAAGGCAGGCATCGCCGAGGACATGGAGCGGGTGTTCGAGCTGTTCCCGCGCCTTGCCGAGCGCAAGGATCAGTACGGCGGCACCATGTCCGGCGGTGAGCAGCAGATGCTGGCCATCGGGCGCGCGCTGATGGCGCGGCCGAAGCTGCTGCTGCTGGACGAGCCGTCCATGGGCCTGGCGCCGCAGTACATCCAGCAGATCTTCCGGATCATCACCGAGATCAACCAGCAGGGCACCACGGTGCTGCTGGTCGAGCAGAACGCCCAGCAGGCGCTGGCCCGGGCGCACCGGGCCTACGTGCTGGAGACCGGCTCGATCGTGAAGTCCGGAACCGGCAAGGAACTGCTGGCCGACCCTGCGGTGAAGGAGGCCTACCTGGGCGTCGGCTAGCCCACTTCCTCCGCGCACTTGAACCGCCGGCGGCCGCCAGGGCCGCCGGCGGTTCACTGTGTGCCGTCGGTTGCCCTCGTGCTCACTTCTGCTGCGGCGGGGCGTCCCGCAGCACGCAGGTCAGCCGGGCGGTGCAGGTGCGGCGGCCCTGCTCGTCGGTCAGCTCGATGGCCACGGTCACCGTGCTGCGTCCCACGTGCACCGGCGTGGCCACCCCGGTGACGGTGCCTTCGCGCACGGCCCGGTGGTGGGTGCAGGACAGCTCGAGCCCCAGCGAGATCTGCCCGTCGCGGGCGTTCAGGGCCGCGCACAGCGAGCCGAGCGACTCGGCGAGCGCGGCGTTCGCCCCGCCGTGCAGCAGTCCGTACGGCTGCAGGTTGCCTTTCACCGGCATGGTGGCGACCACGCGCTCCGGTTTGACCTCGACGTAGCTGATGCCCAGCTTGTCGTCGAGTTGCTGCTCGGCGTACTCGGGCGCGATCGTGTCGCGGAACAGGGCTCGGATCGTGTCTGGATCGTTCAACGCTTGACTCCCACTCGGCTCGCCGAGACACCTCGGACCGTTGTCGGTACTGCACCCTAGACTCGCCAAGGTGAGTCCCCGCGCAGATGCCACCGCGAACAGTGACACCTCCGTGCCCAAACTACTGCTGATCGACGGCCATTCGATGGCGTATCGCGCGTTCTACGCGCTGCCGAAGGAGAATTTCGCCACACAGACCGGTCAGCACACCAACGCGGTGTTCGGCTTCACCTCGATGCTGATCAACCTGCTGCGCGACGAGCAGCCGACGCACCTGGCGGTTGCCTTCGACGTGTCCCGCAAGACGTTCCGCAGCGAGCGGTACAGCCACTACAAGGCCAATCGCAGCGCGACACCGGACGAGTTCAAGGGCCAGATCAGCCTGATCGAGGACGTGCTCACCGCGTTGTCGGTGCCGTTTTTCGCCAAGGAGGGTTACGAGGCCGACGACGTGATCGCCACGCTGACCACGCAGGCGACCGCCGAGGGCTTCCGGGTGCTCATCTGCTCCGGCGACCGGGACGTCATCCAGCTGGTCGACGACCAGGTCACGCTGCTCTACCCGAGCCGGGGCGTGTCGGAGATGTGGCGGCTGGACCCGGCGAAGGTCAAGGAGAAGTACGGCGTCACGCCCGCTCAGTACCCGGATTTCGCGGCGCTGCGCGGTGACCCGTCGGACAACCTGCCGAAGATCCCCGGGGTGGGGGAGAAGACCATCGCCAAGTGGCTGCAGGAGTTCGGTTCGCTGGCCGAGCTGGTGGACCGGGTCGACGAGGTCAAGGGCAAGGCGGGCCAGGCGCTGCGCGACCACTTGTCCACGGTGCTGCTGAACAGGCAGCTCACCGAGCTGGTACGGGACGTGCCGCTGGAGGTCGGGCCGCGGGAGCTGGCGGTGCGGCCGTGGAACCGGGACGCGGTGCACCAGCTGTTCGACGAGCTGGAGTTCCGGGTGCTGCGGGAGAGGCTGTTCGAGTCGCTCAGCTCGGCGGAGCCGGAAGCCGAGGCGGGCTTCGAGGTGCGCGGCGGCAAGGCCGAGCCCGGCGCGGTGGCCGAGTGGCTGGCCGCGCACGCCGCGAAGGGGCCGGTGGCGCTGGCCGCGCGCACCACGGGGTCGTCGATCAGCGCGGATCTGGTCTCGCTGGCCCTGGCCGCCCCGGACGGGGAGGGCCTGTACATCGACCCGGCGGAGCTGACCGAGTCCGACGAGCAGGCGCTCGCAAAATGGCTGGCGGACGAGTCGGTGCGCAAGGTCAGCCACGCGGCCAAGACGATGCTGCACGCGGTGCGCTCGCGCGGGTGGGTGCTGCGCGGGCTGGAGATCGACACCGAGCTCGCCGCGTACCTGGTGCGTCCCGGGCAGCGGTCGTTCGCGCTGGACGACCTGGTGCTGCGCTACCTGAAGCGGGAGCTGCGCACGGAGACGGCCGAGCAGGGTCAGCTGTCGCTGCTGGACGGTGACGAGGAGGGTCCGGGCGGCGACAACGAGCTGGTGCAGGCGGAGCTGGTCCGGGCACGTGCGGTCGCCGAGCTGGCCGAGGCGCTGCAGTCCCAGGTGGCGTCGCTGGGCGGCAGCCGGTTGCTGCACGAGATCGAGATGCCGCTGCTCGCGGTGATCGACGACATGGAGTGCGCGGGTATCGCGGTCGACGTCGAGCAGCTGACCGCACTGGAGGCGCATTACGGCGAGCGGGTGAAGAACGCCGCTGAGGCGGCCTATCAGGTGATCGGCAAGCAGATCAACCTGTCCTCGCCGAAGCAGCTGCAGGTGGTGCTGTTCGACGAGCTGGGCATGCCGAAGACCAAGCGCACCAAGACCGGCTACACCACGGACGCCGACTCGTTGCAGACGCTGTACGAGAAGACCGAGCACCCGTTCCTGCAATACCTGCTCGAACACCGGGACGCCACCAAGCTGAAGGTGACGGTGGAGGGGCTGCTCCGGTCGGTGGCCGACGACGGGCGGATCCACACCACGCTGCAGCAGACCATCGCGGCGACCGGCAGGTTGTCGTCCACCGAGCCGAACCTGCAGAACATCCCGGTGCGCACCGAGGAAGGCAGGCGGATCCGCGAGACGTTCGTGGTCGGCGAGGGCTACGAGGCGCTGATGACCGCCGACTACAGCCAGATCGAGATGCGGATCATGGCGCACCTGTCCGAGGACGCCAAGCTGATCGAGGCGTTCCAGTCCGGGTTCGACTTCCACGCGGCGACCGCGGCGCGGGTGTTCGACGTGCCGCCGGACGAGGTCACCCCGGAGCAGCGGGCGAAGATCAAGGCGATGAACTACGGCCTGGCCTACGGGCTGTCGGCGTACGGGCTGTCGCAGCAGCTGCGCATCTCCACCGAGGAGGCGCGGGCGCTGATGGACGAGTACTTCGAAAGCTTCGGCGGGGTGCGGGACTACCTGCAGTCGGTGGTGCAGGCGGCGAGCAAGGCCGGGTACACCGAGACGATCTTCGGCCGCCGCCGCTACCTGCCGGATCTGAACAGCGACAACCGGCAGCGCAGGGAGATGGCGCAGCGCATGGCGCTGAACGCACCGATCCAGGGCAGCGCGGCGGACATCATCAAGGTGGCGATGCTGAACGTGCACCGTGCGCTGGCGGATGCCGGGCTGCACAGCCGCATGCTGCTGCAGGTGCATGACGAGCTGGTGCTGGAGGTCGCGCCGGGGGAGCGGGAGCGGGTCGAGGCGCTGGTCCGTCAGCAGATGGGCGCGGCGTACCAGCTGGCCGTCCCGCTGGAGGTGTCGGTCGGGTTCGGCCGCTCCTGGAACGATGCCGCGCACTGAACCTGCCCGGCACCGTGGCCCGCGGCAGGTGGGCCGCCGGCCACGGTGCACGATTGGTCAGCCGGCGACGAAGTACATCAGCGCGCACACCGCCAACGCCAGATAGAGCAGTGGGAACGCGATGTTGTAGTAGACGGATGCGCGGACGTGGGCTCCGACTGCGCACACGTAGAACAACACCAGTCCCACCGCGGCGGCGACGCCCAACGGCGGGACGCCGGCAAGCCCGATGACCAGGCCGGCTGTCCCCGCTCCTTTCAGCAGGCCGAGGTACGGCAGCAGACCGGGCTTCACGCCGACTTCGGCCGAGTTGGCGAGTACGAACTTGGCGCGGGCCAGGTCCGCCACCATGACGAACGCGTTGGCCGCGATGCACCCGATCGTCAGCGCGAGCAGCACCGCGGTCATGAGCGCCGCCCTCCGTGTCGCCCGCTGATCCGTGGCACGCTGATCTGTACGCTCATGGTGGCCTCCGTTCTGCCAAGACCGGTCATTGCGTGTTGGTCGCCCGTCATGACGTCTGGCAGGACCGAAAGGTGACCACTGCGGTGAACGTGACCGACACTTTCCAGGCGGAGCGCTCTCGACTGCTGTCGCTGGCGCACCGGATACTCGGCTCGCTCGAAGACGCCGAGGACGCGGTACAGAACGCCTGGCTGCGCGCACACGCCGTGCAGGAGGAGATCGAGAACCCCGCGGGCTGGCTCACCACGGTGACCGCGCGCATCTGTCTCGACCAGCTCCGGGCGGCCCGGCGGCGCGGCGAACGGCCCCTGCTGACCGACGCGCTGGCCGACCCGCAGCTCGCCGTCGACGAGGAGTTCCTGCAGCGCGAACAGGTGTCGCGGGCGCTGATGGTGCTGCTCGACCAGCTCACCGCCACCCAGCGCGTGGCCTATGTCCTGCACGACCTGTTCGGTGTGCCGTTCCACGACATCGCGGACGTGCTGGACACGACGCCGGCGAACGCGAAGAAGCTGGCCAGCCGCGCTCGGCAGAGGCTTTCCGGGGCGCCGGTGGCCGACGCGGCGCGGGCATCGGACTGGCGTGTCGTGGAGGCGTTCCTCGCGGCCGCGCGGGACGGCGACATCGACCGGCTCGTCCGGGTGCTGGCACCGGACGTGGTCCGCACCGCCGCTGCCGAGCTGCTGCCGAAGGGCGGGGCCGTGACGATCCGCGGGCATCATGCGGTGGCCGGCGAGGCGCGGCTGTTCGCCGACCGGGTCGCCGCCACCATCCCGATGCTGGTCGACGGCATCCCGGCCGCGGTGCTCGCCCCGGGCGGCCGTCCGCTGGCCAGGATCACGTTCGCCATCGCCGACGGACTCATCACCGCGTTGGAGATCGCTCCGCTCGCCCCGGCCGACGACGTGCGCGTGCCGGCGCTGTGACCGGGCCGGCCGCGGCGGCCGGATGCCGTCACGGACCGGGCTGCCGGCTGGTGCGCACCGCCGATCGTGTCCACCGAATGGATGCTCGGCCATCCGGCGGGGGCTGCGAATCCGGGCGGGGGATGCCAACATGGCAGGGAAGTGCGCAGATCGGACATACCGGTGGCGACCCGGTCAACCGGGTGAGAATCGGCGCGATGGTGGTGCCGCGGGCGCCACGGCACCCCGCGGCCCGGACGCCGCTGCCACGGGCACGCCGTCCGAAGCGGACTCCACCGCCGCGCGCGCCGGACGGTCCGGGCGCAGCGACGCCGACGTGATCACGGAGGTGATCGGATGAGCCTGCCCGCGCCTGCCGAGGACGTCGACGTCGTCGTCACCGGAGCTTCCAGCGGAATCGGCGCCGAGCTGGCGCGCGTGCTCGCCCGGCGCGGGCACAACCTGGTGCTGGTCGCGCGCCGGGAAGACCGGATGCGGAAACTCGCGGACCAGCTGCGTACCACGCACGACGTCGCCGCGGAGGTGATCGGTTGCGACCTTGCCGCGCGGGCGGACCGGGTCGCGCTGGTCGACCGCATCCGGTCCAGGTCGCGCGTGATCGGCGGGGTGTGCAACTGCGCAGGGTTCGGCACGTCGGGGTCGTTCGCCCGACTCCCGCTGGCCCGGGAGCGGGAGGAAGTCGAAGTCAACGTCGTGGCCCTGCTCGAACTGACCCACGCGTTCCTGCCCGGCATGGTGGCGGCCGGGCGCGGCGCGGTGCTCAACGTGGCTTCCCTCGCCGGGTTCCAGCCGATGCCCGGCATGGCCACCTACTCGGCGACGAAGGCCTTCGTGCTCACCTTCTCCGAGGCCGTCCACCAGGAGCTGCGGGGCAGCGGGGTGTCGTGCACGACGCTCTGCCCCGGTCCGGTGGACACCGAGTGGGCAACGATCGCCGGGGTGGAGACGGCGGTGCTTCCGGCCGCCAAGGTCGGTGTGGAGCGGGTGGCCGAGGAAGCGGTCGCGGCCATGGAGCAGGGCAAGCGGGTCGTCGTGCCGGGCATGGTGCCGAAGACACTGGCCAACGCGAGCCGGGTGGCACCGCACTCGGTGCTGCTGCCGATGTTGTCGTTCGCTCGACGGATGCGGGGGTAGGAGATGCCGAGACGCGCGGTCGTGCTGGGTGGTACCGGGATGCTGGCCGGAGTCGCCAGCCGCCTGGTCGACGACGGATGGCTCGTCGTCCTGCCGAGCAGGCGGTACAGCCCGCTGCCGGACTACGCCGAGCCGGGCAGCGGCCGGGCGCTGTGGGTGCAGGCACGCTGGGAACGGCCGGAGCGACTGGCGCGCGACACGGCGAACGCGCTCGGCGGCAAGGCCGACCTGCTGGTCGCCTGGGTGCACAACGAGTACCGCAGGTCCGTGCTGTACGCCGTGGAGCCGCTGTTGGCCCCGGGGGCCCCGGTGGTGGAGGTGTTCGACGCGCCGCCGGAGGACAAGTTCGCCGGCGACGTCATCGCCACGCTGCCCGATCACCCGATGCAACAGGTCGTGCTCGGCTACGTCCGGGACGGCGACCGGTTGCGCTGGCTGACCCATTCCGAGGTGGTCGACGGGGTGCTCATGGCAGTCGAACGGGCGATGAGCGGGGCGCCGACCACCGAGCACTACGTGGGACAGGCACGCGCCTGGTCGGCGCGGTGATCCCCGGTCACCGCAGGCAGGCCGCGGGCCGGCAGAGCCAGCGCGTCTGCACCGGCCGGTAGCCCCGGCGCGGCCAGAAGACCGAGGAGAGCGGGTTGGCCACGTCGTAGTAGAGGAACGTCCCGTGCTGCACCGAGGGCTCGAGCAGCCGGAGTGATCCCGCGACGAGCGCCGCCCCCACACCCTGCCCGCGCAGGTCCGGCAGCACGGCCACCTGGCCGAGGTAGCCCCACTGGCCGGGCGGCAGCCAGCGGCGCAGCGTGGGGCTGTGCGCCGGATCGGTGACGCCGCAGATGGCCACGCCCACGGCGATGCCGTCCAGCTCGGCCAGATAGACCCGCCCGCTGAAGTACACCGAGCGCTCGACGTGCTCGCGCATCAGCTGGTCGGCGTTGCTCCGCGGGGCGGCCCCCAGCACCAGCCCGGAGAACCGCGCCTCTTCGGCGGCCAGCTTCGCTGCCTCGTCGACGTCGCTCATGGTGGCCACCCGCACCCGCACGTCGGAATTGCCGGGCGGGGCAGGGACGCCGCGCGGCCGTGTCGCCAGCACCGTGGTCGGGACCATGCCGTGCCCGAGCAGTGCGGGCGAAACCGCGACGTCGTGGCTCGGCCAGGTGATCTGCACCGCGCTGTCGTCGGTTCGCTCCGCGGCGGGGACCTCGCGATCCAGCCAGCCACGGAGGGCGCGGAGCAGCGCGTCCATGCCTTGCCCGCCGGTGTCGCCGAGCGAGGGCACGAAGTCCCACACCACGCGTGGGTGCCACACACTGAGCAGGTCGTCGGCGCCGTGTAACTGGCGGTACACCTGGCCACGCACCACGCGCCCGTCGGGCAGGGTGGCGGTGATGTCCGCGCTGTGCTGCGGGATGCTCATCCGGCCAGCTCGCAGCAGAAGATGGC
Source organism: Thermocrispum sp. (assembly GCF_002919275.1). Taxonomy (NCBI): domain Bacteria; kingdom Bacillati; phylum Actinomycetota; class Actinomycetes; order Pseudonocardiales; family Pseudonocardiaceae; genus Thermocrispum; species Thermocrispum sp. The sequence goes on from NZ_PKFA01000033.1 coordinate 32,750, forward strand.
GGTGCCGGGGAACAGCACGCCCCGCTCGGGGCCCCACTGGCCCCACACGCGCTCGTGTCCCTCCGGCCACTCCGGCTCGATCAGGTCCTGCAGCACGAACCCGGCGCGGCGCAGCGCCCGCACGTAGTCGCCGAGGGTCCGGTGGTATTCCACGTAGGTGGCTTGGCCCTGGGCGTCGATCTCCACGTACGGCCTGCGGTCGAAGTAGGACTGGATGACCTTCAGGCCCTCCGGGCCGGGATCGTCCGGGAAGATCCAGCGCATCGGGTGCGTCACCGCGAACACCCAGTGGCCGCGCGGCCGCAGCACGCGCGCCACTTCGCCGAAGACGGCGTCCAGGTCGGGCGTGAACGGAATCGCGCCGAACGCCGAGCAGGCCACGTCGAAGACGGCCGTGCCGAACGGCAGGTGCGCCGCATCGGCCTGGATCAGCCCGGGCCGGAGCCCGGTGCGGGCGTTGGCCGCCCTGGCGTGGCGCAGCATGCCGCCGGACAGGTCGACCGCCACCGCGTCGGCACCCGCGGCGGTCAGCCACCTGGCGCACATCGCCGCGCCGCAACCGACCTCCAGCACGCGCCGCCCGGCCACGTCGCCGAGCAGCCGCTGTTCCTCCTCGCGCAGGCCCTCCGGGCACCAGACGAAGTCCGCGTCACCCAGGAACTCGCCGTGCTCGGCCAGGTAGTCGTCGGCGTCGGCGTCCCACCACGCCCGGCTGGCGGCCACCGCCTCCGCCTGGCCGACCGGGCGCCTCGTCACGCCCGCGGTCCCGAGCAGCTGCTCGGCGGTGAAGTGGCTCGAGGCGGCCTGATCCGGATCGCTCACGCCGTGATCGTATCGATGGCCCACCCTGTTTGTGCCCGCGCAGCAGGGCCAAGTACGATGGGCCAGGCGCAGTGGGTTCGCGCTGCCTTGCCACCCGGCATCGCCGGGTTCGGGTCCGCGTACCGAATTGCGGTGGTCCGCCGGCCGTCATGTCAATTGCGGGCGTAGTATCAACCGCGCTCGGCCGCTGCGCTGAACAACCTGTAAACCCGACAACGACTACTCAATCCAATAACCGGAGCAACCCACCTAATGGCCACCGACACGACCGCCGCCCCGACTGACCAAGAGCAGACCTCCCAGGTCGCCGTGAACGACATCGGGTCGGAGGAAGACTTTCTCGCCGCTGTCGACAAGACGATCAAGTACTTCAACGACGGCGACATCGTCGAAGGCACCATCGTCAAGGTCGATCGCGACGAGGTCCTTCTCGACATCGGGTACAAGACCGAGGGCGTCATCCCCTCCCGTGAACTGTCCATCAAGCACGATGTCGACCCGAGCGAAGTGGTCAAGGTCGGCGACCGGGTCGAGGCCCTCGTTCTCCAGAAGGAGGACAAGGAAGGCCGGCTGATCCTGTCGAAGAAGCGTGCTCAGTACGAGCGCGCCTGGGGCACCATCGAGCAGCTCAAGGAGCGCGACGAGGCCGTCTCCGGCACCGTCATCGAGGTCGTCAAAGGCGGCCTGATCCTGGACATCGGCCTGCGTGGCTTCCTGCCCGCGTCGCTGGTCGAGATGCGCCGCGTGCGGGACCTGCAGCCGTACGTGGGCCGCACACTGGAAGCCAAGATCATCGAGCTGGACAAGAACCGCAACAACGTGGTGCTGTCCCGCCGGGCCTACCTGGAGCAGACCCAGTCCGAGGTCCGCAGCGAGTTCCTCAACAACCTGGCCAAGGGGCAGGTCCGCAAGGGCGTGGTGTCCTCGATCGTCAATTTCGGTGCCTTTGTGGACCTGGGTGGCGTGGACGGCCTGGTGCACGTCTCCGAGCTGTCCTGGAAGCACATCGACCACCCGAGCGAGGTCGTCCAGGTCGGCGACGAGGTCACCGTCGAGGTGCTGGACGTCGACATGGAGCGCGAGCGGGTCTCGCTGTCGCTGAAGGCGACCCAGGAGGACCCGTGGCGCCAGTTCGCCCGCACCCACGCGATCGGGCAGATCGTCCCCGGCAAGGTCACCAAGCTGGTGCCGTTCGGTGCGTTCGTCCGTGTCGAGGACGGCATCGAGGGCCTGGTGCACATCTCCGAGCTGGCCGAGCGGCACGTGGACCTGCCGGACCAGGTGGTGCAGGTCGGCACCGAGGTGATGGTCAAGGTCATCGACATCGACCTGGAGCGGCGCCGGATCTCGCTGTCGCTGAAGCAGGCCAACGAGGGCTTCAGCCCGGACGCGGAGTTCGACCCGACGCAGTACGGCATGGTTGCCGAGTACGACGAGCACGGCAACTACATCTACCCGGAGGGCTTCGACCCCGAGACCCAGGAGTGGCAGGAGGGCTACGAGGAGCAGCGCGAGGCGTGGGAGCGTGCCTACGCCGAGGCGCACGCCCGCTACCAGGCGCACATGCGGCAGGTCGCCGAGGCGGCCAGGGCCAACGCGGAAGCCGCGGCCGCTGCGGGCGCCGGGGACGACGACGTCGAGTCCGGCAGCTACAGCAGCAGCTCGGACTCCGGCACCGGCACCCTGGCCTCGGACGAGCAGCTGGCGGCGCTGCGCGAGAAGCTGTCCGGCGGCGGCAACTGACGACGGCAAGACGAAACGGGCCGGCTCCTCGACGGATGCCGGCCCGTTTCGTTTGTCAGCCCCGTTGTCGTGGTTGCCTGATGACTGCTTGCCGTCGTCACGCGGCCTGGGCCACTACGCTCTCGCGGGAGCCGTCGCCAGCCGTCCGGTCCTGGCGCGGCGACGCAGGCCGGCCAGGCTGTGCTTGGCGGGGGTCAGCAGGGCGGCCAGCCAGCCGCGCCGGTACTCCGCGAGAGCATCGGCCACAGATCGAATCTCGACGCAGTGCACCAACCCCGGCGTGCCCAGCCGGTGTTTCCCGACGTAGTGCCTCCGCATGAGTCCTCCATCTGGGCGATCTCTCACGGCGGACACTACTGGCCGGTAGGCGCGACCACGGGGTGGACGCGCGGCGTGTCACCCACTTCAGTCCCAATAGTCACAGCATCTTGATCTGAATCCTGAAAGCAGCACGCTGTCGACCGGCGCACCGACCGCATGATTGGATGATCGCCATGCTGCGAGTGGGGTTGACCGGGGGCATCGGGGCCGGCAAGTCGACGGTCGCTGCCCGGCTGGCCGAGCACGGCGCGGTGATCATCGACGCGGACCGGCTGGCGCGCGAGGTGGTGGAACCGGGGACGCCCGGCCTGGCCGCGGTGGTGCGGGAGTTCGGTGACGAGGTGCTGGCCGAGGACGGCTCGCTGAACCGCCCCGCACTGGCCGCGGTCGCTTTCGCCGACCCGGACGCCCGCGCCCGCCTCAACGGCATCCTGCACCCGTTGATCGGGCAGCGCACCAAGGAGCTGATCGAGGCGGCTCCGCCGGACGCGATCATCGTGCACGACGTGCCGCTGCTGGTGGAGAACGGCATGGCGCCGATGTATCACCTGGTGGTCGTGGTGCACGCGGACGTGCCCACGCGCGTGGAACGCATCATGCGCAATCGCGGGATGACGGAGGAGGACGCGCGGGCGCGGATCGCAGCGCAGGCCACCGACGAGGAACGGCGCGAGGTGGCGGACGTCTGGCTGGACAACAGCGGCCAGGAGGACGAGGTGCTGGCCGTGGTGGACGAGCTGTGGGCCGAGCGCCTGGTCCCGTACGAGGCGAACGTCCGCCTGCGCCGGCCGGCGGCGGAGGCACCGCCGCCACGGCGAACCAGCCCGCACGAGCCGTTTCAGGCGCGCAGGCTGGCCGACCGGCTGCGGTTCGTGGCGGGTGAACGCGCCGAACGCGTGGACCCGGTGCCCGCTTCGTCGAGCGGGGATGCCGCGTCGGCGGTGATCGACATGCTGGTGACGGCTCGTACCCCCGAGGACGCCGAGGCGCTGGCCGGACCGCTGGCCGAAGCGGGTTTCCCGCCCGCCAACGACCACTTCGCCAGCGCCGATCCCGGGCGGCCCGCCAGAGTGTGGGTGAAACCGGCCGCGTGAGGGCCGGTCCACAACGGTGCGACGTCGGCGCGGGACGCCGGACGGTGAAATCGGCTGCGTGCGGGCCGGTGTTCGCCTGGCTCGCGCGGCCGACGCCGCGGAACGGTGAAACGGGCCGCGTGGGGGGCAGGTCACTCCGGCTGCAGCAGTCCGCGCTGGAAGGCCACCGCGACCGCGGCCGCGCGGTCGTTGACGCCCAACTTGGAGTAGGCGTGCAGCAGATGGGTCTTGACCGTCGCCTCGCTGATGAACAGCTGGGCGGCCGCCTGTTTGTTGGTGGCGCCGCGAGCGACCAGCCGCAGCACCTCGAGCTCGCGCTGCGACAGCGGCTCGGCTTCCGGTCGGCGCATCTGACCGATCAGCTTGCTCGCGACGGCAGGCGAGAGGACCGTCTCGCCACGGGCGGCCGCCCGCACCGCGCGGTACAACTCGTCCCGTGGCGCGTCCTTGAGCAGGTACCCGGTGGCGCCCGCCTCGATGGCCGGGAGCACGTCGGAGTCGGTGTCGTAGGTGGTCAGCACCAGTACCCGGGCGGGGTTGCCCAGCCTGGCCAGCTCGGCGATCGCCCACACGCCGTCGGTGCCGGGCATGCGCAGGTCCATCAGCACCACGTCGGGCCGCAGGCGTTCCGCGACGGCCACTGCTTCCGCGCCGTTGGCCGCCTCCCCGACCACGTCGAACCCGGCGTCCGGGGTGAACATGCCGCGCAGTCCGTCCCGGACGATCGGGTGGTCGTCGGCGATCACCAACGAGATGGTCACTCGGCCTTCTCCTTCGTCTCCACGTCAGCGCCGCCCGGGGTGCGCAGCACGCGGGACGGAGCGGTCATCTCCAGCGCCGGCAGGCTGGCCGAGATGGCCGTCCCTGCGCCGGGTTCGGACTCGATGCTGAGCGTTCCGGCCAGGCGTTGTACCCGGCGCCGCATTCCGGTCAGCCCGAACCCGCCGTCGCCGGCCTTGCCGCCGGCGTCGCCGGGGGAGAAGCCGACTCCGTCGTCGCGCACGTCGAGCGCGATCTGATCTTCCATGTAGGACAGCGTCACCCCGACCCGGGTCGCCCTGGCGTGCTTGGCGACGTTGGACAACGCCTCCTGGGTCAACCGCAGCACTGTCGCTTCGATCTCCGGGTGCATCGGCCGGGGCGTGCCGGTGGTGGTGAACTCGACGTGCGTGTCCCGCAGCCCGGACCAGCGGTGGGTGAGGTCCTGCAACGCTTCCGGCAGCGGCGCCTTGTCCAGTGCATCCGGCGTCAGCGCCTGCACCGACCGGCGAGCCTCGGCCAGGTTCTCCCTGGCCAGCGTGGCGGCCGCGGCGATGTGCCGCCGCCACCGTGCCGGATCGTCCGCGGCCTGCTCGGCGGCCTGCAGCTGGGTGATGATCCCGGTGAAGCCCTGCGCCAGCGTGTCGTGGATTTCGCCGGCCAGCCGCTGGCGCTCGTCCAGCATGCCCGCCTCGCGGGCTTGCACCAGCAGCTGCGCGTGCAGGCCCGCGTTCTCCTCGAGCGCCCGCTCCAGCTTGGCGTTGGCTTCTTCCAGCTGGAGCAGGGCCTCCTTGCGTTTCCGGTTGTGCAGCTGCGTGACGTAGGCGATGTAGGTGAACGCGCCCGCCACGGTGGCGTTGACGGCGACCAGCATCAGCCACGTCGCCGCCGCACGCGGTGTGGCGGGCAGCTCGCCGCCGCTCTGGGTGATCGCCATCAGCATCGCGGTGGCGATCTGCCCGGCGAACCGCCACGGCCCGCGCAGGCATTCGAACGAGTGCACGAAGCCGACCCATGCGTAGATGCCGAACCAGGGCGCTTCCAGCACCAGCGTGGCGGTGACGGCCAGGAACCCGACGAAGTAGACCGCCATCAGGCCGGGCCGCTCCTCCCGCCACCGCGGGTGCGCGGTGAGGAACCACCAGGTCCACCCGGCCGCCAGCCCGGCGAGGGGCAGCACCAGCCACATCCGGATGGGGTAGCCGGACTGCACCACCGTGATGGTCACCGATGCGGCCAGCATGACGTAGGGCAGCGCCGCGAACAGCCGTGATTCACGACGCTCCCATGCGTCGAAGCCCGCTTCCCGGTCGACGGTGACGACCGGGAAGCGGCGCGAGTCGTCTCGCACGCTCGTTACTCCCAGGAGAACAGCCGGGCCGCAGCGATTCCTGTCACTGCGATCCAAGCGAGCATGACGACGATGTGCAACAACTGCGGTGTGCCGCCTGCGGCGGTGTCGGTCAGTGCCTGCACGCCGGCGCCCAGCGGGGTGTAGTCGCTGATCTGCCGCAGCGTGTCCGGCATCGCCGCACGTGGCAGCCACAGCCCGGCGAAGAACAAGATCGGGAAGAACAGCACTTGGCCCGCCGCCGCGGCCGCCTTCGCGGTGCGCACCACGGCGGCGATGAACAACCCGATCGAGAGCATCGAGACCAGGCTGAGCAGATAGACCAGCGCATAGCCGGGCAGCTGCCGCGGCAGGTCGACGTCGAAGGCCAGCTTGCCCAGCGCCAGCAGCACGGCGGTCACGCCGAGCGCGGTGACCACGAACACGATCAGGTTCGCCGTCAGCATCATGGCCGGCGAGACCGGCGTGGTCGACATGCGGCGCAGGATGCCGCGCTCGCGGTACCCGGCGAGCTGGTTCGGCAGCCCGGACAGCGCGAACATGGCGATGGCCATCGCGACCAGGATCGGTACGTACAGGTCGATGGTCCGCACGCCGGTCTCCGGGTTCGGCTCCCGGAACGGCGGGATCGCGCCGAGCACCAGCAGCAGCAGCGGCGGGAAGACGATGACGAAGAACACCGCCGCCGGGTCGCGCAGCAGCAGCTTCGCCTCGGTCTTGGTGAGTGTGGCCAATGCGGTCACGTCAGTTTCCTCCCTCGTCCGCGGTGTCCAGGCCGCGCCCGGTCAGCGCCAGGAACGCGTCGTCCAGCGTGGTCTGCTCGAGCCGGAGCTCGGAGGCCACGATGCGCTTGCGGGCCAGCAGCGAAGTGACCGCGTGCAGCACGTCGCTGTCGCCGGTGACCACCAGCTGGGTACCGGTCCTGGTGACCGTGCGCACCTCGGGCAGCGCCAGCAGCTCCTCGGTGTCGATCGGCTGCGACGGTCGGAACCGGATGCGCTGCTCGTCGTCGACCTTGGCGACCAGCCCCGCGGGCGAGTCCAGCGCCACCACCCGGCCCCGGTCGATGAGCGCGAGCCGGTCGCACAACCGTTCCGCTTCCTCCATGAAGTGGGTGACCAGCACGATGGTCACGCCGCGGTCGCGCACCTGCTCGATCAGGTCCCAGGTGTCCCGGCGGGCTTGCGGGTCCAGCCCGGTGGTCAGCTCGTCGAGCACCGCGATCTTCGGGTTGCCGACCAGCGCGAGCGCGATGGACAGCCGTTGTTTCTGGCCGCCGGACAGCTTCCGGAACGGCGTGTCGCGCTTGTCCGCGATGCCGAGCGAGGCGAGCAGCTGGTCCGGGTCGGCAGGGTCGGGGTAGAACGAGGCGAACAGCTCCAGCGCCTCGCCCACCCGCAGCTTGTCCGGCAGCTGGCTCTCCTGCAGCTGGGCGCCGATCAGCCGGGTGACTTCCCTGCGGTCGGTCCGCGGGTTCATCCCGTACACCGACACCGTCCCCCGGTCGGGCACCCGCAGGCCTTCGATGCATTCCACGGTCGTCGTCTTCCCGGCGCCGTTGGGGCCGAGGATGCCGAAGATCTCACCTTCCTCGACCGCGAACGACACGTCGTCCACGGCGATCTTGTCGCCGTAGCGTTTGTGCAGCCCCTGTACTTCGATGACCGGCATGGTGTGCCTTTCCCCTCGTCGTGACAGATCCAGCGTCCGTCACGACGAGGGGTTGGCGAATCCACAGCGCGGTCAAACCGCGATCAACCGAACGGTTGATGCGGGGGTCAGCCGGTCATCGGCCGCGGGCAGCCAGGCATCGGAGATCTCAGCGGCGCCGCCAGGTCAGCGTGATGTGCCGGGTTGCCAGCCAGCGGCGCAGGTCGTAGCCGTGTGCGGCGAGCGCCGTCGCGGCCGCGGTCGCCGTCCGGACGGCCCAGGCGGCGTCCTGCTCGGAGATCAGTCCTTGCGTGGTGGCGGCCATCAGCTCCTCGGTGTCCATCAGGGTGACCGCTTTGCCGGTCCGCAGCACCAGGTCGAGATACAGGTCGCGGGTGGTCCACGTCCCGCCGTCGACGCCGATCTGCACCACGTCGAGGTAGAAGTCCTGGTCGCGCTCGTGGCCCGGGGTGAAGTGGAAGTCGCTGATGCGCAGGCCGAACTCGGGAAGCAGCCACGATTCCAGGTACGAGAAGTTCTTCCTGCCCGGCGTCGGCCGCGCCATGTAGAGCCCGAACGGCTCGACCCGGTACTCGTCGACCGCGCGCACGATGCCCTTGTTGTCGACGTTGATCTTGGCTGTGACGTCGAACCGTTCGACTTTCGGCGGGTGCACGCCTTCATCCTGCCCGAGGTGATCTGACGTTGTCGGTGCCGCCGCCTACCCTGGAACCGTGGCATTCGCAACCGAACGACCTGTTCTCGCGCATTCGGAGTACCGCCCGGTGTCGGAGATCCCGCGCAAGGGCGGCAGATTCCAGGTGGTCAGCGAGTACCAGCCGTCCGGCGACCAGCCGGAGGCGATCGACGAGCTGGAGCGCAGGCTCCGGCGCGGCGAGAAGGACGTCGTGCTGCTCGGTGCGACGGGAACCGGCAAGTCGGCCACCACGGCGTGGCTGATCGAGCGGATGCAGCGCCCGACGCTGGTGATGGCGCCGAACAAGACGCTGGCCGCCCAGCTGGCCAACGAGCTGCGCGAACTGTTCCCGTACAACGCGGTCGAGTACTTCGTCAGCTACTACGACTACTACCAGCCCGAGGCGTACGTCCCGCAGACGGACACCTACATCGAGAAGGACTCGTCGATCAACGACGACGTCGAGCGGTTGCGCCACTCGGCGACGATGAGCCTGCTGTCCCGGCGGGACGTCATCGTCGTCGCGTCGGTGTCGTGCATTTACGGCCTGGGCACGCCGCAGTCGTACCTGGACCGGTCGATGCTGCTGCGGGTCGGGGACGAGATCGACCGGGACGATCTGCTGCGCGCGCTGGTGGACGTGCAGTACACCCGCAACGACCTGGCGTTCGCCCGGGGCACGTTCCGCGTCCGGGGTGACACGCTCGAGGTCATCCCGGCCTACGAGGAGCTGGCCGTGCGGGTGGAGATGTTCGGCGACGAGATCGAGAAGCTGTACTACCTGCACCCGCTGACCGGGGAGATCGTCCGCGAAGTGGACGAGCTGCGGATCTTCCCGGCCACCCACTACGTCACCGGCGCCGACCGCATGGAGCGCGCGATCCGGGACATCGAGCGAGAGCTGGAGGAGCGGGTCGCCGAGCTGGAGTCGCAGAACAAGCTGCTGGAGGCGCAGCGGCTGCGCATGCGCACGCAGTACGACATCGAGATGATGCGGCAGGTCGGGTTCTGCTCCGGGATCGAGAACTACTCGCGGCACCTCGACGGGCGCCCGCCCGGGTCGCCGCCTGCGACGTTGCTGGACTACTTCCCGGAGGACTTCCTGCTGGTCATCGACGAGTCGCACGTGACGGTGCCGCAGATCGGCGGCATGTACGAGGGCGACGCGTCGCGGAAGCGGATGCTGGTCGAGCACGGCTTCCGGCTGCCGAGCGCGCTGGACAACCGCCCGCTGACCTGGGAGGAGTTCACCGAGCGCATCGGGCAGACGGTGTACCTGTCGGCCACCCCCGGGCCGTACGAGCTGGGCCAGACCGGCGGCGAGTACGTCGAACAGGTCATCCGGCCGACCGGCCTGGTCGACCCGGAGGTGATCGTCAAGCCCACCAAGGGGCAGATCGACGACCTGGTGCACGAGATCCGGGTCCGGGCCGAGCGGGACGAGCGCGTGCTGGTCACCACGCTGACCAAGAAGATGGCCGAGGACCTCACCGACTACCTGCTCGAGCTCGGCATCCGGGTGCGCTACCTGCACTCGGAGGTGGACACGCTGCGCCGGGTCGAGCTGCTGCGGCAGCTGCGCACCGGGGAGTTCGACGTGCTGGTCGGCATCAACCTGCTGCGAGAGGGCCTGGACCTGCCCGAGGTGTCGCTGGTGGCGATCCTGGACGCGGACAAGGAAGGGTTCCTGCGCAGCACCACGTCGCTGATTCAGACCATCGGACGCGCGGCCAGGAACGTGTCGGGACAGGTGCACATGTACGCCGACACGATCACCGAGTCGATGAAGCAGGCCATCGACGAGACGAACCGCAGGCGGGCCAAGCAGATCGCCTACAACGAGAAGCACGGCATCGACCCGCAGCCGCTGCGGAAGAAGATCGCGGACATCCTGGACCGGGTCTACTCCGAGGCGGAGGACACCGAGAAGGTCGAGGTCGGCGGGTCCGGCCGGAACGCGTCCCGCGGCAAGAAGCCGGAGCAGGGCGACCGGGTACGCACCGCGGGTGTGCTGGTCGACCGGGACGTGAAGTCGATGGCGCGGGACGAGCTGGCGGACCTGATCGCCCAGCTGACCGAGCAGATGATGCAGGCTGCGCGCGACCTGCAGTTCGAGCTCGCGGCCCGACTGCGGGACGAGATCGCCGACCTGAAGAAGGAACTGCGCGGCATGGACGCCGCCGGGGTGTAGCGCCCTCGGCGCCCAGTGGCCATCGGAGGCGCCGAGCGGCTGCGCAGCAGGCGCGCGTGGCGTTCTCCGCCGTCCCCTCCCGGTTTGGCGGACACCACCGGCGGGGTCCGGTGGCCGGCTGGTGACGCGACTCGTCAGGAGTTTCGCGGGCATCAGGCTCCCGCCGCCTGTCGTGGCAGCCTGCGCGCTGCCGGCCCGAGGGCTGACGGAGCCTGCGCACAGGCACGCGCAGTCCCGTAAGGGGGCATACCGCTGACCGGAAAGGGGCGTACCGGTTGACCCGTCACAGGTGTATCGGGTGAGTCCGTGACGGGTGTACCGGGTGAGTCCGCGACGGCGATGCCCGCCGGGACCGTGAACACCTCAGCTGGTGATGTCCTTGCGGGCGAAGTGCCGTCCGGCCAGCAGGCAGAAGGCCGTGGCGTAACAGGTCGCGCTCAGCGCCCCGTTGGCGATGTTCGTCCAGTTGATCTCCGCCGCCATCAGGTCCGTCCACGCGTAGGCGTAGTGCGTGGGCAGGAAGTTGCGCAGGTCCTCCAGCGCGGTGATCTGGTCGAGCATGAGCGAGACGACGGAGGCCACCAGCGCGCCGCCGACCGCGCCGAGCGGGGCGTCGGTGCTCACGCTGAGCAGCAGCGCGAGCCCGGCGATCCAGGCCAGATGGACGACGATGTAGCCGATGCACATCAGCAGGGAGACCACCGCGGTCCAGAACGGCGCTGCCTCGCCGGTGGGGGAGATCGCGTCCCCGGCGCCGTAGCAGATCACCCCGACGACGAGCGCGGTGAGCGGCAGCACCGTGATGGTGAGTACCGACAACGCGGCCGCGACCAGCGCCTTCTGCCGCAGCAGGCGATGCCGGGGCACTGGGATGGCCAGCAGGTACTTCAGCGACGACCAGGAGGCCTCCGAGGCGATCACGTCCCCGAAGTAGAGCGCCACGATCATCGGCAGCAGGAAGCCGCCCGCGACGATCAGCGTGACCACGACGAAGTTCGGGGCGCTGACGGTGGCCAGGTCGATGAACCCGCCCTGCCTGCGGTTGGCGTTGGTTGTGCCGATCTCGAAGGCGACGGCCAGCACGATCGGCAGCAGCGCGACCAGCCCCAGCAGCAGGTGCGTCCGGCGGCGGCCGAGCTGGCGGCGCAGCTCCACGCCGAACCGCAGTGTCCTGCGCGGGTCGTAGCCCGCGACGCCGCCGCTGGTGCCGACGCCGAGCGATTCCCGTTGGGCGGCAGATGTCAGGTCGTCCAGCGCCGCGGGGTCGGTGTGCACGTCGGACAGGTCGTCGCGCTTGTGCTCGGTCATTCGTGCGGCTCCTCTCCGACGAGCCGGAGGAAGGCGTCTTCCAGCCGTCGCCGTGGCCCTGCCTGCTCGACCGCGACCCCGGCGTTGACCAGCGCGGCGACCGCCTCGCTGCGCGCCATGCCGTCCAGGTTGGCATGCACCGCCCGGCCGTTGGTCTCCACCGAGGTCACGCCCTTGACGGCGGTCAACGCCCTGGCCGCCTCCTCGGGCTTGTCCACGACGAAGGTGGCTTCGCCGCCCGCGGCGACGATCTCGCCGACCTCGCCCTCGGCGATGAGCCTGCCGCGGTGCATCACCACCACGTGCGTGGAGGTCTGTTCCACCTCGGCGAGCAGATGGCTGGAGACCAGTACCGTCCGGCCGGTGGCCGCGTACCGCTTGAGCACCTCGCGCATCTGGTGGATCTGCGGCGGATCGAGTCCGTTCATCGGCTCGTCGAGCACCAGCAGCTCCGGCAGGCCGAGCATGGCCTGCGCGATGGCCAGGCGCTGGCGCATGCCCTGGCTGTAGGTGCGCACCTTGCGGTCGACCGCCGAGCCGAGCCCGGCGATCTCCAACGCCTCGTCGAAGTGCGCCTGCTCGCGTGGCCTGCCGGTGGACGCCCAGTACAGCTCGAGGTTCTGCCGTCCGGACAGGTGCGGCAGGAATCCGGAGCCCTCGACGAACGAGCCGATCCTCGACAGCACCGGGGCGCCGGGATACACCCGGTGCCCGAACACCCTGATCTGGCCCGAAGTCGGGGTGATCAGCCCCATGAGCATGCGCAACGTGGTGGTCTTGCCCGCACCGTTCGGGCCGAGCAGGCCGAGCACCTGGCCGCGCTGCACCGAGAAGGACAGGTCGTCGACCGCGGTGAGCCCGCCCGGGTACTTCTTGGTCAGGCCCTCGATCACCAGCGGGACGTCGGACAGCTCGTCGTCGACGCTGCGCGCCCGCCTCCGGCGGACGGCCGCCACGAGCGCCACGCCCAACCCGAGCGCCAGGACGGCGCCGATGCCGAGCAGCTGGGCGGCCGGCCACTGCCCGCCGGTCGCGGTTCCGCTCACGCTGGGGATGCTGATCGGCCCGGCCACCGAGACCCGGTACGAGATCGGTTCGGTGGCGTTGTGATACGCCTGGTCGGTGGTCGCGACCACCACCTGAACCCGGTGATCCGGATCGACCGGCTTGACGATGCCGGGCAGGCTGACGGTGACCTCGACCGGTTCTCCCGTGCGCACGTCCGGGATCCGCACCGGAGCCACCGCGTTCCCGGCCAGCGTGCGGCGGTTGTCCGGGTCGACGGTGTAGAACTTCACGAACAGCACGACGTCGTTGGTCCCGCCGCGCGCCCCGCCCGAGCCGGGCAGCGCGGTGACCCGCAGCCGCACGGTGGGCGACCCGGCCGCGGTCAGCTGCGACCGCATCGGCGCGCTGGTGAACGCGGCCGCTTGCCCGGGGAGATCGACCCCGAACAGGCTGGCCGCGATCGAGGAGCGGCCGGCGATCGCGTTGATGCCCGGCACACCGCTGATCGAGGCCGGGTTGCCGCCGGGTGGGTTCGAAATGGTCTGGGGGCCGCCGTGCAAGGGCACGTCGTGCCGGGTGGTGACGGCGGTGCCCAGCCCGGGATAGCTGCTGGTTTCGATGGTGCGTACCGAGGGGGCGCGCGATGCCTGGTAGGTCCCCTGGATGTCGTAGCGGAAGGCGGGCAGCGGGTTCTCCGCCGGTGCATCCGGCCCGCCGAGTTGGTAGGCGAGCCAGTCACCGATCTTCGCGCGCAGCTGCGGCCCGGGACCGCCGCCGTCGTGCCCGCCCGCGTACCAGACGACCTGAACCTCCCCGCCCGCCGCGGCGATCTGCTTGGCGTTCGCGTCCGCTTGGTCGAGCCCGAACAACGTGTCCCGCTCGCCTTGCACCAACAGGGCAGGCACGGTGATGTTCATCGTCACCGACTTCGGCGAGACTCTGGCCAGCAGCGCACGGGTCTGTCTGCTGGGCTTGCCGTCCTCGGCCATGTCGGCATACGCCTGGCACACCTCGGGGGTGAAACGGCCGCACGGACCGATCGCCTCGCCGTCGCCACCGCCAGGCCCGCCAAAGGCGCCACGCGGGGAGGCGAGGCCGCCCCCGAGGGAGCCACTCGACAAGGCACCAGCGGCTCCTTCCGCCTGACCGCCCGGTGCGTCGTCCGGGTCCGCCCCGGCCTCGGGCGCATCGGGGGGTGGCCCGCCCGTACCGCGGTCGGGGGTGCCCATCCCGCCCAGGAAGAGGTTGCCGGTCCACGCCTGCTTGAACACCCCGCCGGGCTCGCCGATCGACTCGGCCGGTGAGCGCGGGGTGAACCTGCCGGTGGTGCCGGTGTTCGGGATCAGCGCTTGCTCGAGGTCGTTGTAGGTCATCACCGGGACGATCGCGTCGACCCGGTCGTCGGTCCCGGCCAGCAGCAGGGCCAGTGAACCGGCGTAGGAGGCGCCGACCACCGCCACCCTCGGGTCCCCGTCGGCGTCCTTGGCCACGGTCGATTGGGCGGCGAGATAGTCCAGCAGCTTGCCGGCGTCGGCGACTTCGGCGTCGGGATCGTTGAGCCCGATCTTGCCCGAGCTGCGACCGTGTCCGCGTGCGGAGTAGGCCAGCACGACGAATCCTCGTTCCGCCAGCTCCTGCGCGTCGCGGGTGACGCTGTGCTTGCTGCCGCCGAAGCCGTGCGGGAGCAGCACCGCCGGCGCCGGTGTCGCCCGTGCCGTTTCCGGGATGTAGAGCGTGGTGTCCAGCCGTTCTTGCCGCGGCGAGCCGGGCGACGAGGGGACGTGGACGAACCGTTCGGCGACGGTGACGTCGGGCGGCTGCGGCCGCACGGCATAGGCGATCCCGCCCACGGCCGCGACGACGCCGGCGACGAGGGTCACGACGAGCAGGAGCCTGGGCAGGCGCTTGCGGGGAAGGCGCACCACGCGCATGCGATCGACCGTAGCGGGGAGTAGCTGAGGGAGGCTTCAGGGACCGGCAACCGCTGCCGAACCGTTGCCGTGCCGATGGAAAGGACCCCCGGCCAGGGCCCGGGCTGCCGGGAAAGTGGCGCCGTGCCCGGTTCCGGGTCGCCGCGAGGGTCGAACCGACGTGATTATGGGTACTTTCACTGGCGTGGACGCCCGGCATCGGCCAAGATTGAGCGGAACGTGGAGGGGAGTATTCCCTCGCGGTGGAGTCGTCAGCACGGCTGCCCCGGCATCGTCCGCCGGTGGCACCCGGCTTCGCCGACCGGCCCGGCCGGTGGAAGAGACCTCCGGGAGACCACCTGACCCGGAGGTATGTTTTTGATGTCGGTGCCTGTCTGGCTGTGGCTGGCCACCCTCGGCGGTCTGCTCGTTCTCATCGTCGTCGATCTGGTCATCGTCGATCGCAAGCCGCACGAAGTGACGACCGGTGAAGCGGCCCGGTGGGTCACCTTCTACGTCGCGTGCGCGGTGCTGTTCGGCATCGGGGTGTGGGTGTGGGGCGGCCACGACTCGGGTGTCGAGTTCTTCTCCGGCTACATCACCGAGTACTCGCTCAGCGTGGACAACCTGTTCATCTTCATGCTGATCATGGGCTCGTTCAAGGTGCCTGCCATCCACCAGCACCGGGTCCTGCTCATCGGCATCCTGCTGGCGCTGGTCATGCGCGGTGTGTTCATCGCCGTCGGCGCCGCGCTCATCGAACGGTTCGTCTGGGTCTTCTTCGTGTTCGGTGCCGTGCTGGTGTGGACGGCGGTGTCCATGCTGCGCGGCACCGACCACGACGAGTACCACGAGAACGCGCTGATCCGGCGCACCAGGAAGATCTTCCCGGTGACCGAGGACTACGTCGGGCACAAGATGGTCGTCAAGCGCGACGGCAAGCGCTGGATCACCCCGATGTTCCTGGTCATCGCCGCCATCGCGAGCGCGGACCTGCTGTTCGCCGTCGACTCCATCCCGGCGATCTTCGGCATCACGCAGGAGGCCTACCTGGTCTTCACCGCCAACGCGTTCGCCCTCATGGGACTGCGGCAGCTGTACTTCCTGATCGGCGGCCTGGTCGAGCGGCTGGTGTACCTCAACTACGGCCTGGCGGTGATCCTGTCGTTCATCGGCGCCAAGCTGTTCCTGCACGCCGCGCACGAATACCACTGGGTGCCGGACACCTTCGAGATCAGCAACTGGGTCTCGCTCGGCGTCATCGTCACCGTGCTGGCGGTGACGACCCTGCTGAGCCTGCTGAAGAGCCGCAGGGACCGCCGGGCGGCCGAAGCGGGCACCCCCACGCCGGCCGCGGTGGCGGCGGACTCTCAGCCGAGCAACACGTAGTTCAGGTCGGCGCACACCCTGGCCAGCGGCAGATCCAGGCCCGGGTGGTTCAGTGGCAGCAGCACGTCCGGCGCCGGCGGCAGGGCGTCGCCCGCCGGCGGGTCCCACAGCGCGATCGCCGGGTCGCCGGAGTCCATCGACGAGCGGTACCACACGCCGTCGAGATCGGGGTAGGCCGCGCGGATGGCCTTGGTCCACCGCTGGGTCATCTTCTTCGAGCCGCACGAGATCTCCTGGGACGCCCCGGCGCGGGTGGGCCACAGCCCGGTGAGGTCGAGCAGCCGCAGCGTGCGGGCCGGGCGGAGCACCACCAGGTGCGGGGATCGGGTCCGGCGATCGACGATCGACGTGGTCTGGAAGACCTCCGCGACGCTGGTCCGTACCGACAGCGCGAAGTACAGCACCCCGGGTTGCGGGGTGTCCGGCCGGCTGGTGACGTCCTGCGGGTCGAAACGTCCGTGGGGGAGTGGTCCGGCGTACCGGAACTGATTCCACTTCTGCGGATGATTGCCCAGCGCGGTGAAGATCCGGACCAGCCGGGTGGCCGGATGCACCGCCACGATGTCCTCCGACGGGCGCAGTGCGCCGGCCAGTTCGCCGGGCGGCGGCGGCGAGGGAAGCCGAGCCATCAAGCGGATCCCGCCGCCCCTACGCCGCCGTGCCGAGCGTGGCGATTAGGTCCGCCACGCGCTGCGGGTCGCCGTGCGCCAGCAACCACGCGCGCGGGGAGACCGGCTTGCCGTTCAGCTCCAAATCCGCCTGCGGCGTGTTCATGAACGCGGCGACGACCAGCTGGGGCTGATCGTCCGGGATGCTGCGCAGCACGACGTCGAGTCCCGGCAGGGTGCCGTGCTCGGTGAACTGCCAGGCAGGCAGCCGCCAGCCGTGGTCCTTCCAGCCGAGCAGCTTGCCGTCCTTCAACCGGTGCCGGATCCGGCTGGCGTCCACCCCGAGCAGTTGGGCCGCTTCGCTCACCGAGTAGGAGGTCTCGGCGAACGCGGCCGCCGCGGCGACCGAGCGGGCACGGGGATCGAGCTCGCCTTCCTGGGCGTCGCGCAGGTCGAGGCCGACGTCGGTGAGCACCTTCCGCTGTTCCTCGGTGAAGTAGTCGCTCGGCGAACCGTGCATCGGGGCGATCCGGCGCGCAGCGTCGGCAACCAGCCGAAGGAACTCCCGGGCGTCGACCCGCAGGCCCGCTTCGGCAAGGACGGATTCCAAACCAGTCGCCGCGGTCATGGCACCCATGCTAGCACGATCGTGCGCATTCGTGCGCTCGCCGGTGCTGCAGCAAAGTCGACGACAAGTGTTGACAACGATGTCACGAACTCAGTGGAAGATTGACGAACCGCACCGCGCCGGGACCCGTGCACCTGACGAGCGATCGGTGAAACCGAAGCCGGAGAGAGGAGATCGATGGCAGCTGCCAAGCGCAAGGCGGTCAGGGCGGCAGTCGCTGCCGCGCTGGCGTTCGTGGCGACGCTGGGGGCGGGCGCGGCCGCGGAGGCCGCTCCTGTCCAGCCGTTCATCGTCGGCGGGGAAGAAGCCGACATCGAGGACTACCCCTTCACGGGCGGTTGACGGAGGCGGACGGGACCGGGTTCTGCGGCGGCACGCTGGTCGCACCGGACAAGGTGGTCACGGCTGCGCACTGTGTGGAGGGCCTGCGCCCGAACGAGCTTCGAGTGGTGTCCGGGCGAACGGTGATGAGTTCGGACGAGGGCACCGTGTCGCGCGTGAAGGCGCTGTGGACGCACCCCTCGTACACGTGGAGGGCTACAACTACGACGTCGCCGTGCTGACGTTGAGCAAGCCGGTGAACGAGGAGCTGGCCACCCTGGCCCAGCCGGGCGACCCGGCCTACCGGCCGGGCACCATGGCCACCGTGCTCGGCTGGGGGCTCACTCGGGAGGACGGTTCGCCGTCCGATCATCTGCGGAAGGTCGACGTTCCGGTGGTCGGCGACGCGGACTGCCAGCGCGCCTATCCCGAGTTCTACGAGCGGAACGGCATGATCTGTGCCGGCTTCCCCGAGGGTGGCAAGGACGCCTGCACGCAGGACTCGGGTGGTCCGCTGGTGGTGGACAGCAAGCTGATCGGGGTCGTGTCGTGGGGTGACGGATGCGCTCGGCCGGGCAAGCCGGGGGTGTACGCCCGGGTGAGCAGCTTCCACGGCCTGCTGCAGGAACAGATCGGCAGCTAGGCGTGCACGGAGGTCGCGCGGGGCGGGCCGGCGGGGCGGCCCGCCCTTCCTCTTTCTGCGAGCTGCGGTGCCGCGGTACTCCGTCCGCGAGGTGTGGGCCGTGGCCGGGCATGCCGATCCCCGCCGGGAGCGACCCGGATCATGCGTGTGAAATTGGCGACATCGAGGATTCCGTGAAGTCCCGGTCTTTGCGATTCTTGCCGCGCGCAAAATGTGAAGAGACCTTCACAAAAAGGTGCCCGATGTCGGCCGCAGCGGGCGGAGGCGTGGCGATTCTCCTGATTTCGCCGCTGTGACGCGAATGGCAGCGTTTGTGCGTCGAGTACGTGCTGCTAGGGATACGTGTGTGATCTCCTCGCCGAGGTGCGCGTGGCATCCGTCCTGATGAGGGCCGCTTTCGGCGCGACGGCAGAGTGTGACCGGCGGTAATAACCCGAATGGAGCACAACGGTTGCATCTGGTGCCGTAACGATCAACTCCGGTACTTCTTGACACGTGACCGGGCGAACCCGGTTACTGAATCACGAAATCGAGGTCCCGCGCCGGACAACGCGGGGCAATGGAGGAGATCACCATGGGGAATTTCGCGCGCAGAACGGCCAGGAGCGCGGCCGTTGCGGTGATGGCATGCGCGGCGGCTCTGGGTGCCAGCGCAACCGCGGGGGCGGCCGACGACCCGTCGGCCAAGACTCCCGTCAAGCCGTTCGTCGTCGGCGGGGAAGAAGCCAACATCGAGGACTACCCGTACACGGTGCGGCTGATCACGCCGGACGGGTTCGGGTTCTGTGGCGGCTCGCTGGTCGCCCCGGACAAGGTGGTCACGGCTGCGCACTGCGTCGAGGGCGCCGAGCTGGAGGACTTCAAGGTGGTGTCCGGCCGGACGGTGATGAGTTCGGACGAGGGCACCGTGTCCGACGTCAGCGACATCTGGGTGCACCCCGAGTACGACTGGAGCGACTTCAACCACGACGTGGCAGTGGTGACGCTGGCGGAGCCGGTGGATCAGGGCACTGTGGAGCTGGCGCCGTTGGACGACCCGGCCTACCAAGCGGGCACCATGGCCACCACGCTGGGCTGGGGCGACACCACCGAGGGCGGTGAGCAGTCCGACCACCTGATGAAGGTGGACGTGCCGGTGACCTCGGACGAGGAGTGCAGCGCGGCCTACGGCTCGCTGTACGAGGCGGACGGCATGATCTGCGCCGGCTTCCCCGAGGGTGGCAAGGACGCCTGCAACGGCGACTCCGGTGGTCCGCTGGTGGTGGGCAACAAGCTGATCGGGGTCGTGTCGTGGGGCGAAGGGTGCGCTCGGCCGGGCAAGCCGGGGGTGTACTCCCGTATCGGCAGCTTCTACGACGAGCTGCAGGAGCAGATCGGCGGAAGCGAACCGACGTCCCCGCAGAAATGACGCGGTGACGGCCGGGCGGTAGGCGCGTGACCGCTTGTCGCCCGGCAACGGAGGCGAAGGCACGGGGCGGATCGTCAGCGATCCGCCCCTTGCCGTTGTCGGCCGATGCTCAGTCGTCGTCGTACCGGTCGTCGTCATCACTGTGCCGATCGTGGTGATCGTCGTCGTACCGGTCGTCGTCGTGCCTGTCGTCGCGGTCGTCCCGGTCGATGCGGGTGACTTCGCCGGTCACGGCGTCGACGTGGACCTCGATTTCCTGCCGGTCGTGCACCACCTCGACGTCCCACACGGTCCGGCCGTGCTCGGACTCGCGCTCGATGTCGACGGCCGTGCCGCCGCCAATGTGGCCGACGGCGATCACGGACGCTTGCTCGGCGGTGATTGCCTGGCCGTCGGCGGGAGACCGAGGCGTGGGGTTCGCCGTGCCGGAGTCCGTGGTCGCCGCGGGCTCCAGCTGGGTGGGCGTCCCGATGGCCCGCTGAGCCGAGGGGGCGACGTTCGTGTCGTCATCGCTCGTCGCGAGCAGGACGCCGCCGGTCACCACGGCGGCCGCGGCCGCCAGTCCAGCCAGGGTCGTGATTGGCTTCATGGTCCGCCCTTTCGTCGATGCGGTGTTGGCACCGTCGACGATTCCCTGCCCCGATCCAGCGGCGCGCTGCCAGACGGTTAAGGCAAGCCCAAAAGGTCCATGCGCACGCTGAGGCCACCGCCGGGAGAGGTGCCCAGGGTCAGGCCACCCCCGCTCCGCTCGGCGGCCCGCCGGGCGATGTCCAGCCCTAGACCGCTGGACCCCGTCCCGGACCGGCCTCGGCCTGCCAAGCCGGCCTCCGGCAGCCCCGGACCGTCGTCCTCCACCCACAGCACCGCGCCGCCGCCCGGGCGGGGCTGCAAGCGGACGGTGAAGTCGGTGCCGTCTGGCGTGTGGGCGAAGACGTTGCCCAGCAGGGCGTCCAGGCTGGCCGTCAGGTCGCCGCGGCTGCACTGCACCGGCAGCGGCCCGGGAGCGATCTCGTAGGCCGGCTTGCGGCCGGTGTCCTCGGCCAGCGCGGCCCAGAACTCCACCCGCTCGCGCACCACCTCTGCGGCGTCGCACCCGGCGGCCGGCTCACTGCTGCGGCGGCGCGCCTGGGCGATGACCTGGGTGACCGCACGTTCCACCGCATCGACCCCGTTGCCGATGCGTTCCGCCTCGTCCGGATCCTGCAGGGCTTCGGCTTCCAGGCGAAGTGCGGTGAGCGGCGTGCGCACCCGGTGCGACAGGTCCGCCACCGTTTCCCGTTCCTCGGCCAGCAGCTCGTCGATCCGGCTGCCCAGGTGATTGAGCGCTCTGGCCACCACCCCGATCTCGGCGGGTGCGTTGGTGTCGGCGCGCGCGGTCAGATCACCGCTGGAGAGGCGGTTCGACACGTCCGCCAGCTCGATGGTCGAACGCACCAGCCGCTGCGCCATCCGGTCGGCGACCAGCAAACTGACCGTCAGCAGCGCGACGCCGAGCCCGCTGAGCACCAGCCATGCGCGCTCCACGCCCGCGCTGAGCAGAGCGTCCGGCACGAACGCCCGGATCACCGCGTTGCCGCCGGTGCCGTCGCGGACCGCGAAGACGATTTCCCGGCCGCCGGGAACGTCGGCCGAGGCGCTCGTGCCCCGGCTGCCCAGCCGCACCAAGGCGCTGTGCGGGCTGGGATGCCCCAGCTGGGTCCCGTCGCTGAGGAAGACCGTGAGGTCGTGAGCCGACGCCTGATCCGCCTGAGCCACGCTGACCTCGAGCGACGCCCGGTCGGTGGTGGCGATGAGGGAGCTGAGCGCCTGCGCCTGGGTGGTGGCGGCCTGCACGGCCCGGTCGGCGGCGACGTCGCGGATCAGGAGCGCCAACGGCACCAGGAACGCCACCAGCACCAGCGACGTGGTGGCGGCGACGAGCAGCAACACCCGGCGGCGCATCAGCCCTCTGGCGCAGCGATGCGCACCCCGACACCGCGGATGGAGTGCAGGTAGCGCGGTTCGTGCGCGGTTTCGCCGAGCTTGCGGCGCAGCCAGGACAGGTGCACGTCGACCGTTTTGTCGGCACCGCCGTAGGGCAACTGCCACACCTCGGCCAGCAACTCGCGCTTGCTGATCACTTCACCGGCGCGTGCGGTCAGGTAGTGCAGCAGAGCGAACTCCCGTGGGGTCAGGTCCAGGGGCCTGCCCTCCAGGGTCGCCTCGCGGGTGCGTGGATCGATGCGCAGCTGGCCGACCTCGACGACCTGGCTGTTCTTCTGCTCGCCGCCGCGCCGCAGGACGGCGCGAATGCGGGCATCGAGCTGCGCTGCGCTGAACGGCTTGACGACGTAGTCGTCCGCGCCGGCGTTGAGCAGCGCGACGATCTCGGACTCGTCGTCCCGTGCGGTGGCGACGACCACCGGAACTTTGCTGGCCCCGCGCAGCATCCGCAGCACGGTCCGGCCGTCGACGTCCGGCAACCCGAGGTCGAGAACCACCGTGTCCGGGCGGGAGTTCACCGCCTGCTCCAAGCCCGCCATGCCGGTCCCCACCGACGAGACGGCATGGCCGCGTTCGGACAGCCCACGGATCAACGCGGCGCGGATGGCGGCGTCGTCCTCGATCAGCAGCACGTGCGGCACGTCGTCCAACTTAAGCCACTGACGTGCGCATTCGGGGGCAACTCACGGCATGATGAGGCTGCCATAGCGCAGCTTTAACCATCGGGGGCCATGCTGGGAGCGTGGCCGAGCGGAACAAGACGCGTGTGGCGGGAGTCGTGCTGGCCTGGCTGCTTGCCGCGGGGGCGGCCACGCTGATCGGCGTCGTCGCCGTGGGTGCGATCGGCAGCGGCATCGTGGACTCCCCCCAACGTCCGCTCAGCCAGGAGGAGGTCGACCAGCGCCTGGCCGCGGCACCGGGGCAGGCGCCTGCCCCGCAGTCCTCCACGCCACGGTCGCAGCCCCTGCGGTCTGCACCCGCGTCGTCGCCGCCTGCCACGAAACCGACGACACGGTCGTTCACCAGCCGCGGGGGCAGCGTGGTGGCCCGCTGCTCGCCGCTGTCCGTGGTGCAGATCGTGCCCGCGCAAGGGTTCGAGCTCGACGAGGTCGACGACCGCGGCCACGACAGGGCACGCATCCGGTTCGAGTCCGACAATGACGTGCGTGTCACCGTCGAGCTCAGCTGCAGCGGGAACACACCGGTCGCGCAGACCAAGGTCGAGACCGAGTCCGACGACGACGATTGACCCGACGATTGACCCGCGGCCGGTCAGCGGCTCGATGCGACGCCGGGGGTCTCGTGACTCCCCGCGAAGCACCCGGTGTGCGGACGGCGAGCCGCACCTCGCGGCGCTGAGCCCGCCGGGTCCGGCGGGAGCGTCACCAGCCGCGTTCCCACCACTCCGGCAGTTTCCCTCGTTCCGCGCCGAGCGTGGAGTCGTCGCCGTGGCCGGGGTAGAACCAGGTGTCGTCGGGCAGGACGTTGAAGATCCGTTCCTCGACGTCGGTCATCAGCTGCTTGAAGTTCTCCGGAGTGGTGGTCTTCCCGACGCCACCCGGGAACAGCGAATCGCCGGTGAACAGGTGCGGGTGGCCTTCCGGATCGCGGTACAGCAAGGCGATCGAGCCCGGTGTGTGGCCGCGCAGGTGGATCACTTCGAGCTGACACGAGCCGACCGAGATGGTGTCGCCGTGTTCGAGCAGGAAGTCGGGCGGGACGGGCAGCGGATCGGCGTCCAGCGGGTGCGCGGCCGTGTTGGCGCCGTACGCGCCGGCCACCGCGCCCAGTGCCTGCCAGTGGTCCCGATGCTGGTGCGTGGTGACGATGGTGCGCAGCGTGGGACGTTCCCGGTCGTAGCCGATCATGTCGGAGATCCGGTCCGGGTCGTTCGCCGCGTCGATCAGCAGCGCCTCCCCGCTTTCCCGGTCGACAAGCAGGTACGTGTTGTTGTCCATCGGGCCGACCGAGAGTTTGGTGATGGTCAGCGCGGCGAGCGTGCGCCGCTGGGCGTCTCCGCCAGGCTCGACATGCCCGGTGTAGTCCTCACTGATCCGCATGCGTGCAGGTTATGCCGCGCCGCACCGCCGCTCCACCCCGGGCCGGGGTGCGTCCTCGTGCCCATCGGGCGCCCGTCCGTGGCCGGATCCGCGGCCGAGGACGGCGCTGCCGGACGGTCCGCCGGGGTGCGCTGCGGCCACCGCGGGCAAGGATCCCGGACCGCCTGCCGGGCGGTCGCTCGATCCGCCGGCCAGCGGGGCGGCGAAGTGCGCAGGTCGCGGCCGCCCCAGCCGGACGTTGTCGGTGCCCGCGCCTAGCATGGGGGAGGTCGGCGAGTCCGACCGATTGCCGCTGCCGAATCCAATCCGAGGAAGGGGCCACCCGGGTGTCCGATCGTCTCGTCGTCCGAGGTGCGCGCGAACACAATCTGAAGAGCGTCGATCTCGACCTGCCGCGCGACAGCATGGTGGTGTTCACCGGCCTGTCCGGCTCGGGCAAGTCGTCGCTGGCGTTCGACACCATCTTCGCGGAGGGGCAGCGGCGGTACGTCGAGTCGCTGTCGGCGTATGCGCGGCAGTTCCTCGGCCAGATGGACAAGCCGGACGTCGACTTCATCGAGGGGCTGTCGCCCGCGGTGTCGATCGACCAGAAATCCACCTCGCGCAACCCGCGTTCCACGGTCGGCACGATCACCGAGGTCTACGACTACCTGCGCCTGCTGTACGCGCGGGCGGGCAAGCCGCACTGTCCGCAGTGCGGCGAGCCGATCGCCAAGCAGACCCCGCAGCAGATCGTCGACCAGGTGCTGGCGATGGAGGAGGGCACCAGGTTTCAGGTGCTCGCCCCGATCGTGCGCGGCCGCAAGGGCGAGTACGTCGACCTGTTCTCCAACCTGCAGCAGCAGGGCTACGCGCGCGTGCGGGTGGACGGCCAGGTCTATCCGCTCACCGATCCGCCGAAGCTGAAGAAGCAGGAGAAGCACGACATCGCGGCGGTGATCGACCGGCTGACCGTCAAGCCGTCGGCGAAGCAGCGGCTGACCGATTCGATCGAGACCGCGCTGCGGTTGGCCGACGGGCTGGTCGAGTTGGAGTTCGTGGACCTGCCGGAGCACGACCCCGGCCGGATACGCGGCTTCTCCGAGCACCTGGCGTGCCCGAACGGCCACGCGCTCGCGGTGGAGGATTTCGAGCCGCGGTCGTTCTCGTTCAACTCGCCGTACGGCGCGTGCCCGGAGTGCACCGGTATCGGCGTGCGCAAGGAGGTCGACCCGGAGCTGGTGGTGCCGGACGACTCGCTGTCGCTCGCCGAAGGAGCGATCGCGCCGTGGGCGGTGGGCCAGTCGGCGGAGTACTTCCAGCGGCTGCTCACCGCGCTGGCCGAGACGATCGGATTCCGCATGGACACGCCGTGGCGTGACCTGCCCGCGAAGGTGCAGAAGGCGGTGCTGCACGGCACCAGCGAGCAGGTGCACGTCCGGTATCGCAACCGGTACGGCCGCCAGCGCTCCTACTACGCCAACTTCGAGGGCGTCATCCCGTTCCTGGAGCGCCGCCGGGAGCAGACCGAGTCCGAGTACATGCGGGAGCGGTACGAGGGCTACATGCGCGAGGTGCCGTGCCCCGCGTGCCAGGGCACCAGGCTGAAGCCGGAGATCCTGGCCGTGACCTTGGAGCACGAGACGCTGGGGCCCCGCTCGATCGCCGAGGTCACCGCGTTGTCGGTGGCGGAGGCGGCGGAGTTCCTCGACGGGCTCAAGCTCGACGAGCGGCAGGCGATGATCGCGGGCGCGGTGCTGAAGGAAATCCAGGCGCGCCTGCGCTTCCTGCTCGACGTGGGGCTGGACTACCTGTCGCTGGACCGCGCGGCGGGCACGCTGTCCGGCGGGGAGGCGCAGCGCATCCGGCTGGCCACCCAGATCGGGTCCGGCCTGGTCGGCGTGCTGTACGTGCTGGACGAGCCGTCGATCGGCCTGCACCAGCGGGACAACCACCGGCTGATCGAGACGCTGACCCGGCTGCGCGACCTGGGCAACACCCTCATCGTGGTCGAGCACGACGAGGACACCATCCGGGCCGCCGACTGGGTGGTGGACATCGGCCCGGGGGCGGGGGAGCACGGTGGGCAGATCGTGCACAGCGGGCCGTACGAGGAACTGCTGTCCAACGAACGCTCGCTGACCGGTGACTACCTGGCGGGCCGCAGAGAGATCCCGCTGCCGGTGTCGCGCCGCCCGGCGTCGAAGCGGAACAGGCTGACCGTGGTCGGTGCGCGCGAGCACAACCTGCGCAACATCGACGTGTCGTTCCCGCTCGGCTGCCTGGTCGCGGTGACCGGGGTGTCCGGGTCCGGCAAGTCCACGCTGGTCAACGACATCCTCGCCACGGTGCTGGCGAACAAGCTGAACGGTGCGCGGCAGGTGCCGGGCAGGCACACCCGGGTGCGTGGCCTCGACCTGGTGGACAAGCTGGTGCGGGTGGACCAGTCGCCGATCGGCCGCACGCCGCGGTCCAATCCGGCGACCTACACCGGGGTGTGGGACCACATCCGCAAGTTGTTCGCGGCCACCACGGAGGCGAAGGTTCGCGGGTATCAGCCCGGCCGGTTCTCGTTCAACGTCAAGGGCGGGCGCTGCGAGGCGTGCGCGGGCGACGGCACGATCAAGATCGAGATGAACTTCCTGCCGGACGTCTACGTGCCGTGCGAGGTGTGCAAGGGCGCCAGGTACAACCGCGAGACCCTGGAGGTGCACTACAAGGGCAAGACGGTTGCGGACGTGCTGGACATGCCCATCGAGGAGGCCGCGGAGTTCTTCGAGCCGATCAAGCCGATCCACCGGCATCTGCAGACGCTGGTGGACGTGGGCCTCGGCTACGTGCGGCTGGGGCAGCCGGCGCCCACCCTGTCCGGCGGCGAGGCGCAGCGGGTGAAACTGGCCGCCGAGCTGCAGAAGCGCTCCACCGGGCGCACCGTCTACATCCTCGACGAGCCGACCACCGGGCTGCACTTCGAGGACATCCGCAAGCTGCTGGTGGTGATGCACGGCCTGGTGGACAAGGGCAACACGGTGATCGTCATCGAGCACAACCTGGACGTCATCAAGACGGCCGACTGGATCATCGACATGGGGCCGGAGGGCGGCTCCGGCGGTGGAACGGTGGTGGCCGAAGGCACCCCGGAGGACGTGGCGGCGAACGAGGCGAGCTACACGGGGCAGTTCCTCAAGCCCATTCTCGGCTGACCGCCGAGGCACACCGTCGCCCGGCGCGATCCGCGCGGCCCGGCCCACGCCTGGCAGGTCGGTCAGGCCGCTCGCCCACAGCCTCGACCTGGCCGCACTGGCCCTGCCAGTTGCCGATGACGGCGGGTTCCGGCCGCGCATCGCCGAACTGCGTGGTGACCGGCCAGCTCCCCGCAGGAACAACGGCGGCATGGCCCCGGGCCGCCCAGCTTGCTGAGCAGGGCGGCGTCTGCTGCTCGGTGCGCCGGCTCGCCCAGGAAGTCGCATACTGGCGCCGTGAGCTTGCACGAGTACCGGTTCCGGACGTCGTGGCACGTGGCCGCGCCTGCGGAACTGGTGTTCCGCGAGGTCACCGACGTGTCCGGCTATCCGCGCTGGTGGCCGGACGTCCGGTCGGTGCTGCGCCTGGACGACGACACCGCGGAAGTGGTGTGCCGTGCGATGCTGCCGTATCGCATCGTGATCCGCCTGCACCGGGTGGAGGAAGACCCGGATGCGGGCAGGTTGTGCGTCCGGCTGACCGGTGATCTCGACGGCTCGCTGCGAGCATGGGTCCGCGAACATGCCGACGGCACCGTGCTCGAGATCGTTCAAGAGGTCGTTGCACGCAAACCCTTGTTGCGCTGGTGCGCCCTGGTGGCTCGCCCGGTGTTCCGGCTGAACCACGCCGTGATGATGAATCGCGGACACCGTGGCCTTCGCGCCCACCTCGCACCATGATCGGCGGATCCGTGCAGCCGCCAGGCCTGCGACGTCCCCGCGCCGACAAGCGTACTGGGCAGGTCGGCGTAGCCACGGGGTCGGAGGCTTGCCGGCAGCGCGCTGGACCGCGGCGCCCGGCCGGTCGTGCGCATCCCAGCCGTGGGGGCTGGCGGAGCGTGTGAATCCGGGATCCGACGGTTGCCTCGGAGGGCGAACCGTGGCCGGTCGCCGCGGCTGCGCGGTCGCCGGGTCGTGCGCTCCCGAGGCGCTACGGCCGCCCCCGCAGGCGTACCCGCGGCCTGGCCCGCAGGAAGAGGCTGACGTAGCCGGACGATGGCTGGCCGACTCCAGCCGTCCACGGTGCGCTCGGCCCGCTGCCGGAGAACCCGTCGAGACGCCGATGGCCGGAGCGCTGGTGCCCCGGCCATCGGTCGTGAAATCGCCGCGACGTCGCGCCCGCAATGTCAGGCGGTCACCTTCTCCCGCTCCGGCTCGCCCGCGGCGGCCGGCTCGGTGTGGTGATCGTCCAGCATGGTCTGCTCGTCGAACGGATCCTGTCCGGTCAGCACCCGCCGCGCCTGCTGGCGGTCCAGCTCCCCGGTCCAGTGGCCGATCAACACGGTGGCCACCGCGTTGCCCGCGAAATTGGTCAGGGCCCGCGCCTCGCTCATGAACCGGTCGATGCCGACGATGAAGCCGACGCCGTCGACCAGTTCCGGCCGGTGCGTCTGCAGGCCGCCCGCCAGCGTGGCCAGGCCGGCGCCGGTCACACCCGCCGCACCCTTGGACGCGATGATCATGAACAGCAGCAGCGCGATCTGCTCGCCGACGCCGAGCGGGCTGCCCTGCGCGGCGGCGATGAACAGCGTCGCCATCGTCAGGTAGATGGCGGTGCCGTCGAGGTTGAACGAGTAGCCGGTGGGCACGGTGATCCCGACGACCGGCTTGCTCACCCCCATGTGCTCCATCTTCGCGATCAGCCGCGGCAGCGCCGACTCGCTGGACGAGGTGGACAGGATCAGCAGGAACTCCCGCGCCAGGTAGCGCAGCAGCTGCCACAGGTTGATCCGGGCGACGAACCACAGCACGGCACCGAGCACCACGAACACGAACACGATGCAGGTGGCGTAGAAGCCGAGCATGATGACGGCCAGGCTCTTCAACGCCGCCCAGCCGGTGTCGCCGACGACCGCCGCGATGGCGCCGAACGCGCCGACCGGGGCCGCCCACATGATCATGGCGAGGATGCGGAACACCAGCCGCTGGACGTGCTCGATCCCGCGCAGGATCGGCGCGCCCGCCGGGCCGAGTCGCTGCAGCGCGAACCCGGCCAGCAGGGCGATCAGCAAGGTCTGCAGCACCGATCCGGAGGTCAGTGCGGACACCAGGGTTTCCGGAATGATGCCGAGCAGGAACTCCTCGGTGGACTCGCCGCCCTGCGCCGACTGCTGAGCCTTGGCCACGGCGTCCGGGTCGAGCCGCATGCCCTCGCCCGGGTGGAGCACGTTGCCCACGACCAGCCCGATCGCCAACGCGACCGTGGACATGATCAGGAAGTAGGTCAGCGCCAGGGCGCCGACCTTGCCGACCTTGGCCGCTTTCGCGACCGAGCCGATGCCGAGCACGATCGTGCAGAAGATGATCGGGC
Source organism: Thermocrispum sp. (assembly GCF_002919275.1). Lineage (NCBI taxonomy): Bacteria > Bacillati > Actinomycetota > Actinomycetes > Pseudonocardiales > Pseudonocardiaceae > Thermocrispum > Thermocrispum sp. The sequence continues at coordinate 62,176 of NZ_PKFA01000033.1, forward strand.
TGATCATCATCTTGATCAGCTTGACGAAGCCTTCCCCGAGCGGCTTGAGGTGCTCGGAGGAAAAATCGGGGAAGGCGAAGCCCACGACAATGCCCAGCACGACCGCGCCGACCACCGCCAGGTACAAGTAGTGCACCCGGTCTCGGCGAGCCGGCGGTGCGGTGGCGGCAGGCTCCTTCGCCATCAGTGCCTCCTCCAGACGTCGGTTGTGCGTGGGTAGCACTATCGGGGGACTTGTGACTCCGGTCACCGTTATGTTCATTCCGTTCACTCACGGCACGATCCGGAGGCGGCGATGGCCCAGCGACCGAGCAGGCCGCGGCGACCGTGGAGCCTGGCGGGACAGCTGCTGGTTCTGTTGCTGGTGATGGTCGCGGTGCTGGTCGGCGCGGGCGTGCTGCTGGCTTACCGGGAGGCCGCCAGGGCGAGCGAGGATGCGGCCAGGGAGGAGTCCACCGCGGTTGCCGTCGCCGTGGCGCGGATGCCGGACGTTCAGCAGGCGCTGCGCAGCGACGATCCCACGCGGCGCTTGCAGCCACTTGCCGAGCGGGTGCGTACCGACACCGGTGTCGACTTCATCACGATCATGGCCCCGGACGGCACCCGCTACACCCACCCGAACCCGGAGCAGATCGGCGGCACGTTCCTGGGACATCGCGGTCCGGCGCTGCGTGGGCAGATCTTCACCGAGACCTACACCGGCACGCTCGGCCCGTCGATCCGGGCCGTCGTCCCCGTCCACCACGGCGACGAGATCGTGGGCCTGGTCAGCGTCGGCATCACGGTCGAGGCGGTCACCGCGGAGCTGAACGAGCGGCTGGGTCCGTTGCTGATGCTCGCGGGCGCCGTGCTGGCCGTCGGGATCGCCGGCTCGTGGCTGGTGAGCTCCCGCCTGAAGAAGCAGACGCGCGGTGTCGGGCCGGCCGAACTGGCGCGCATGTTCTCCTACTACGAAGCGATCCTGCACGCCGTCCGGGAGGGGCTGATCCTGGTCGACGCCGACGGCCGGGTCGGGCTGTGCAACGACGGCGCCCGCGCGCTGCTCGGTTTGCCGGAGACACCGCCGGAGGGCACGCCGGTGGCCGAGCTCGGTCTCCCGGATCCGTTGGCCGACGCACTGACGTCGACCCGGCCGCGCTCCGACGAGATCCACGTGACCGACGACCGTGTCCTGGTGGTGAACACCTCCCAGGTGCGCAGCGGCGACCGGCCGATGGGCAACGTGGTGACGCTGCGCGACCACACCGAGCTGGAGGCGTTGACCGGCGAGCTGAACACCGTGCGGGGGTTCGCCGAGTCGCTCCGGTCGCAGGCCCACGAGGCGGCCAATCGCCTGCACACCGTCGTCTCGCTGGTCGAGCTCGGCCGCACGGAGGAAGCTGTGCGGTTCGCCACCGCGGAACTGGAGATCGCCCAACAGCTGACCGACCGAGTGGTTGGCGCGGTCGCCGAGCCCGTGCTGGCCGCGTTGCTGCTCGGCAAGCTGGCCGAGGCGAACGAGCGCGGGATCGAGCTGGTGCTGGAGGAGGGAGCGGCGGTGGACGATTCGCTGATCGGCGACCACGGCATCGCGCCGAGGGACGCCGTGACGGTGCTCGGCAATCTCGTCGACAATGCCATGGACGCGGCGGTACAAGGTGGCAGGACCCCGCCACGGGTCCGGGTCGATCTGCGCGGCGAGGGCGGTGAACTGTTCATGCGAGTGTCCGACAACGGTGCCGGCGTGCTGGACACCGAGATGGTGTTCCGGCGCGGCTGGTCCACGAAATCCGCGCCGGGGCACGGCCTGGGGCTGGCTCTGGTCGGCCAGGTGGTGCGGCGCTACCGCGGCTCGGTGGACGTGCGCAACGACAGCTCCGGCGGAGCAGTGTTCACTGTGCGGCTGCCTGCCGGGGTGCGCTCGTGAGCCCGCCGTCCGACATCGCCGTGCTCGTGGTGGAGGACGAGCCGATCGCCGCACAAGCGCACTGCGAGTACGTCGAACGCGTGCCCGGGTTCACCGTGGCAGGCGTGGCGCATTCCGGTGCGGAGGCGACGCGTTTCCTCAAGTCCGGGCATGCCGACTTGGTGCTGCTCGACTTCTACCTGCCGGACACGCACGGGCTGACGTTGTGCCGGGGGCTGCGTGCCGCCGGCAATCCGGTCGACGTCATCGCCGTGACGTCGGCGCGCGACCTCGAGGTGGTGAAGGCTGCCGTCTCGGTCGGCGTCGTGCAGTACTTGATCAAGCCGTTCACCTTCGCCACGCTGCGGGACAAGCTCACCGCCTACGCCCGCTACCGCCAGGCGTCCGGGGAAGCCGACCAGTCGGAGGTCGATCGCATCCTCGGCACGCTGCGCACGGTCGACCACGGCGCGCTGCCGAAAGGGATGAGCGGCGCGACGTTGGAGGCGATCATGGCGGCGCTGCGCGAGGCGGCGGACGGCCTCTCGGCGGCGGAGGCCGGCAGGCGCACCGGGACGTCCAGGGTGACGGCCCGGCGCTATCTGGAGTACCTGGCCGACAGCGGCGTGGTCGAGCGCCGTCCGTCCTACGGTCAGGTCGGGCGGCCGGAGCTGCGTTACCGTACGGTGAAGCGGCCATGATCGACGTGTCCGGGCCGGCGATTCCGATCGTGCAGGCACCGATGGCGGGCGGGGTGTCCACACCTGCCCTGGTGCAGGCGGTGACCAGCGCGGGTGGCCTGGGTTTCCTCGCGGGCGGCTACCTGCGAGCGGATGCTCTGCGGGAGCAGATCCGCGCGGTGCGGCAGGCAACCGACCAGCCCTTCGGTGTGAATCTGTTCGTCCCCGAACCGCCGCGTCGCGAAGTCGACCTGCGGCCGTACCGCGAGCGCCTGCGGCCGGTCGCCGAGCGTCACGGTGTGACGATTCCCGAGCCGGACTGGCAGGACGACGACTTCTTCGCGGAGAAGGTGGAGATGCTGCTCGCCGAGCGCGTTCCGGTGGTCTCGTTCACCTTCGGCATTCCGGACGCCAAGGTGATCAAGGCCTTCCGTGCCGCAGGCAGCACCGTGATCGTCACGGTCACCACCGCCGACGAGGCACGGAACGCGGTGACTGCCGGGGCGGACGCGCTGTGCGTGCAGGGGCCGGAGGCCGGCGGGCACCGCAGCACGCACCGGATGACCGACGAGCCGGGCCGGGCCCCCCTCGTCGAGCTGCTGCGCCGGATCCGGCCCGGCGTGCCGGTGATCGCGGCAGGTGGCATGGCGACACCGGACGCGATCGCTGCGGCACTGGCCGCGGGCGCTTCCGCCGTTCAACTCGGGACCGCGTTCGTCCGGAGCGACGAATCCGGCGCGAAACAGGCGCACAAGGACGCGCTGGCCGATCCAGGACGCCCGGACACGGTCGTCACGCGCGCGTTCACCGGCCGCCCTGCCCGGGCCATCCGTACGTCGTTCGTCGAGCAGTTCGACGGCGCCACGCCGGCGGTCCATCCGCAGGTGCACCAGCTGACCGCGCCGATTCGTGCGGCAGCCGCGGCCGCCGGGGACCCGGAGGGCCTGGCCTTGTGGGCAGGAACCGGTCATCGCGCGGCCCGCACCGGCCCGGCGGCCGAGATCGTCGCGGAACTGTGGACGCAGGCCGAGCGCCTGCGCTAGCCGGAGCCGGGGACGCCCTGGCTAGTGCACCGGTCCGGTGTACTTCTCTCCGGGGCCTTGTCCGGGCGGATCCGGCACGGGGGAGGCCTCCCGGAACGCACGCTGCACCGATTGCAGGCCGTCACGCAGCGGCGCCGCGTGGGCACCCAGGTACTCGGCCGACGCCGTGACCAGACCGGCGAGCGCCGTGATCAGCCTGCGTGCCTCGTCAAGGTCCCGGCGCGGGCTGGTGTCGGGATCCTCGTCGGCCAAGCCCAGGCGCTCGGCGGCCGCGGACAGCAGCATGACGGCGGCCCTGGTGACAACCTCGACGCTGGGGACGTCGGCAAGGTCCCGCTGCGGCAGCTCGGAATACTCTCCATCCCTGGCCGCGTTCGCACTATCATCAGCCACGTCTGGTACCCTGCCATGAGCCACTCACACCCGGATGTCCGGGTGTGAGCAAGTGGAGCCCCGCTCCCACCCGAGTCGCCGCTTCGAGGCGGCCGGGTCCGGTCTCGCCGATGGCACCATCGGCGAGGTGTCCGCCGGTGCGGACACGATCGGAGTTGTGGGCCCCACTGCCGATGGCAGGTGGGGCCCGACGCTTGTCGGCGTCAAGGGGCCCCGGACGACAACAGCAAAGGCAACAACGGACCAAGGAGGCCCCATCAGCTCCGACACGCGCATCAACGAGCGCATCCGCGTGCCCGAAGTTCGGCTCGTCGGGCCGAACGGCGAGCAGGTAGGCATCGTCCGCATCGAGGATGCATTGCGCCTGGCGCAGGAGGCCGATCTCGACCTGGTCGAGGTCGCCCCGCAGGCACGCCCTCCGGTGGCGAAACTCATGGACTTCGGCAAGTACAAGTACGAGGCTGCCCAGAAGGCCCGTGAGTCCCGCCGGAACCAGCAGCAGACGGTGATCAAGGAGCAGAAGCTCCGGCCGAAGATCGACGACCACGACTACGAGACGAAGAAGGGCCACGTCGCCCGCTTCCTCAAGAGCGGCAACAAGGTCAAGGTCACCATCATGTTCCGCGGCCGGGAGCAGTCGCGTCCCGAGCTCGGATTCCGGCTGCTGCAGCGGCTGGCCGACGACGTGGCCGACCTCGGCGTCGTCGAGTCCGCACCGAAGCAGGACGGCCGCAACATGGTGATGGTGCTGGCGCCCATCAAGCAGCAGAAGGGCAAGAAGGCCGGCAAGGACGCCGAGTCCAGCAAGCGATCTGCCCGCTCGGGCAGGTAGACGGGTCAGGTCACGACCACCGCCCCGGCAGAGGGCGGTATCGGCCTGCCATGAGAAGGAAGAGAATTCATGCCTAAGCAGAAGACGCACAGCGGTACCGCCAAGCGGATCAAGGTCACCGGCAGTGGCCGGCTGCGTCGTCAGCGTGCCGGCAGGCGGCACCTGTTGGAGCGGAAGTCGAGCCGCGTGACGCGCCGCCTGGAAGGCACCGGCGACGTCGCCAAGGCCGACGTGAAGACCGTCCGGAGGATGCTCGGCATCTGACGGTGCCCGGCGCCGGACAGCACATTCCGGCCAACTGACCACGACCACCCCGGGGCGGCGGATCCGCCCCCGAGATTCGACAGGATGGACCCATGGCACGCGTCAAGCGGGCAGTGAACGCCCAGAAGAAGCGTCGCGCGATTCTCGAGCAGGCGAAGGGCTACCGCGGGCAGCGCTCCCGGCTGTACCGCAAGGCCAAGGAGCAGTCGCTGCGCTCGCTCAACTACGCCTACCGCGACCGCAGGGCGCGCAAGGGCGACTTCCGGCAGCTGTGGATCACCAGGATCAACGCGGCGGCCCGCGCCAACGGCATGACCTACAACCGCTTCATCCAGGGCCTGAAGGCCGCCGAGGTGGAAGTCGACCGCAAGATCCTGGCCGACCTGGCGGTCAACGACGCGACCGCGTTCACCGCGCTGGTCGAGCTGGCCAAGCAGAACGTTCCGGCCCAGGAAGCGAAGAAGTCGGCCTGATCACGCAGGAGATCTTCACCCACCGCACACCACGGGTGGTGGCCGCCCGGAAGCTGACCACGCGCTCCGGCCGGTCGGCGGCCGGGCGGTTTCTCGCCGAAGGGGCGCAAGCGGTCCGCGAGGCGCTGGCGCGCGCGGCAGGCCGCGATCGCCCCGCAGCGGTGCACGAGCTGTTCGTCACCGAGCAGGCCGCGAGCAGGCACGCGGACCTGGTGCGGCAGGCTCGTGCCGCCGGGGTGCGGGTCTCCACCGTGACTCCGCGCGCGGCCGAGCTGCTGTCCGAGACGGTCACGCCGCAGGGGCTGGTCGCCGTGTGCGACACCGTGGACGTCACCGTGGCCGAGGCCATCGGCGACAGCCCGCGCATGGTGGCGGTGCTGGTGGGGGTGTCCGATCCGGGCAACGCCGGCACCGTGGTGCGGGTCGCGGACGCGGCGGGCGCGGACGCAGTGGTGCTCGCCGGCGATTCGGTGGACCCGCACAATGGCAAATGCGTGCGGGCGTCGACCGGGAGCTTGTTCCATCTGCCCGTGGCTCGCGAGCGCGATGTGGCGGACGTTATGACTGCGTGCCGTGCCGCCGGGCTTCGCGTTGTCGCCGCTGACGGGCGCGCGACGCAGCGGCTGGACGACGCCGACGTGGAGGCCGCGCTGGCCGGGCCGACGGCGTGGCTGTTCGGCAACGAAGCGCACGGCCTGGCACCCGAGGTGACCCGGGCCGCCGACGCCGCCGTGGCCGTGCCGATCTACGGCGCCGCGGAGAGCCTGAACCTGGCCACAGCGGCAGCCGTCTGCCTGTACGCGACCGCTCGCGCGCAGCGCTCGCAGAGCAGCCGACAGTGACGTAGACGAGTCAGAGCGAGGAGGCGAGGGGGCCGGTCCCGTTCCGCGGCAGCCGATGCGGCACGATCTTGGTGCACGGAACGTGGTCATCAAGCCGGCCGAGGAGTCATGAACGCAACACCACCAGCCGAACTCGCGCAGTCCGCACTGGACGAGGCCGTCCGGTCCGCGCGGGAGGCTTTCGCTGCCGCCGCGGACCTGGACGAGCTGGCCGCGGTGAAACCCACGCACCTGGGCGACGGCTCGCCGGTGCTGCGCGCCCGCCGGATGATCGGCTCGCTGGACGCCAAGGACCGGGCCGCGGCGGGCAAGCGGGTCAACGAGGCCCGGCAAGCCATCCAGTCCGCCTACGACGAGCGGTTGGCCCAGCTGCGCGCCGAGCGGGACGAGAAGGTCCTGCGCCAGGAGGCGGTCGACGTCACGCTGCCGTGGGACCGGATCCCGCGTGGCGCCCGCCACCCGGTGATCACCATGGCCGAGCGGATCGCGGACGTGTTCGTCGGCATGGGCTACGAGGTCGTCGACGGCCCGGAGCTGGAGGCCGAGTGGTTCAACTTCGACGCGTTGAACTTCGGCAAGGACCACCCGGCCCGGCTGATGGCGGACACGTTCTACGTCGCGCCGGAGGACTCGCGGCTGGTGCTGCGCACGCACACCTCGCCGGTGCAGGCCAGGACGCTGCTGCACCGCAAGCTGCCGGTGTACATCGTGTGCCCGGGCCGGTGCTACCGCACCGACGAGGCCGACCCGACCCACGTGCCGGTGTTCCATCAGGTCGAGGGCCTTGCGGTGGACAAGGGCCTGACGATGGCCGACCTGAAGGGCACGCTCGACGTGCTGGCCCGCGCGATGTTCGGGGCGTCGGCGCGGACCAGGTTGCGCCCGCACTTCTTCCCGTTCACCGAGCCGTCGGCCGAGGTCGACGTGTGGTTCGAGGAGAAGAAGGGCGGCCCGGGCTGGGTCGAGTGGGGTGGCTGCGGCATGGTCGACCCGAACGTGCTGCGCGCCTGCGGGGTGGACCCGGACGAGTACCGCGGATTCGCCTTCGGCATGGGCCTGGAGCGCACGCTGCAGTTCCGCAACGGCATCCCCGACATGCGTGACATGGTCGAGGGCGACGTGCGGTTCACCCTGCCGTTCGGGATGGAGGCCTGCTGATGAAGGTTCCGTTCAGTTGGCTGACCGAGCACCTGGCGCTGACCGAGGGGATCGGTGTCGACGAGGTGGTCGACGCGCTGGTCCGGGTCGGCATCGAGGTCGACGGGGTGCACCGGCTGGAGCAGGTGCGCGGCCCGCTGGTGATCGGCCGGGTGGAGAAGATCACCGAGCTGACGCAGTTCAAGAAGCCGATCCGGTACTGCCGGGTGGACGTCGGCGACGCGGTGACGCCCGGCTCCACGGACGCCACCCGCGGCATCATCTGCGGCGCGACGAACTTCACCGAGGGCGATCTGGTGGTGGTGGCGCTGCCCGGTGCGGTGCTGCCGGGTGATTTCGCCATCAGTGCCCGCAAGACCTACGGCCACCTCAGCGAGGGCATGATGTGCTCGGCCCGGGAGCTGGGCCTGGGCGAGGACCACAGCGGCATCCTGGTGCTGCCGAGGAACTCGGCCACGCCGGGTGACGACGCCACCGAGGGGCTGGGGCTGGACGACGCCGTGCTCGAGGTGACGCCGACGCCGGATCGTGGCTACGCGTTGTCGGTGCGCGGCCTGGCCCGGGAGCTGGCGTGCGCGCTGGACCTGCCGTTCGCCGATCCCGGCCTGCGGGAGCTGCCGAAGGCCAAGGGCGACGCGTGGCCGGTGCGGATCGAGGACCCGGACGGCTGCAAGCGGTTCGTGGTGCGGCGGGTGTCCGGGCTGGACCCGAGCGCGCCGACTCCGTGGTGGATGCAGCGCAGGCTGATGCTGGCGGGCATCCGGTCCATCTCGCTGGCGGTGGACGTCACCAACTATGTGATGCTGGAGCTGGGCCAGCCGTTGCACGCCTTCGACGCCGAGCGCGTCAAGGGCGAACTGGTGGTGCGCCGGGCCAAGGAAGGCGAAAAGCTCACCACGCTCGACGACGTGGAGCGGGTGCTCGACCCGGGCGACATCGTCATCTGCGACGACACCGGCCCGATCTCGCTGGCAGGCACGATGGGCGGGGCGAGCACGGAGATCACCCCGGAGTCCACCGACGTGCTGCTGGAAGGCGCGTTCTGGAATCCGGCGTCGATCAGCCGCACGGCGCGCAGGCACCACCTGTTCTCCGAGGCGGCCAAACGGTTCGAGCGGCACACCGACCCGGCGGTCGCCCCGGTGGCCGTCGAGATGGCCGCGAACCTGCTGCGCACCTACGGCGGGGGCACCGTCCAGCCCGGCCGGACCGACGAGGGCCGGATGGAGAAGCTTCCCCCGGTGACGATGCCGATCTCGCTGCCGGACGAGGTCGCGGGCGTGCGGTACGAGCGCGGCGTGACGGCCAGGCGGCTGACCCAGATCGGGTGCAAGGTCTCCATCGACACCGCGCCGGACGGGACCGGTCTGGTCGTCGCGGAGCCGCCGTCGTGGCGGCCCGACCTGCAACGGCCCGCCGACCTGGTGGAGGAAGTGCTGCGGCTGGAGGGCTACGACACCATTCCGTCGACGGTGCCTGCCGCCCCGCCCGGCACCGGGCTGACCGCCGAGCAGCGGCGCAAGCGGTCGGTGGCCCGCGCCTTGGCCGAAGCGGGCTACGTGGAGGTGGCGCCGCCGCCGTTCGTGTCGAAGCAGACCTGGGACAAGATGGGCCTGCCTGCGGACGACGTCCGGCGGAACACCGTCTCGCTGCTGAACCCGCTCGACGCCGACAGCGCGGAGCTGGCCACCACGCTGCTGCCGGGGCTGCTCGACGCGCTGCAGCGCAACCAGTCGCGTGGCCTGCGGGACGTGGCGTTGTTCCACATCGGCCAGGTCTTCCTGCCGCAGAAGGGCGCCCCCCGGGTGCCCGACCCTCCGGTGACCGAGCGTCCGTCGGACGAGGAACTGGCCACGCTGGAAGCCTCCGTGCCGAAGCAACCACTGCATGTGGCGGTGGTGCTGAGCGGCAACCGGGAGCGCGCCGGCTGGTGGGGTCCCGGACGGTCGGCCTCGTGGGCCGACGCGGTGCAGGCCGCCAGGATCGTGGCCGAGGTGTCCGGCGTCGAGCTGCAGATCGAGGCGGCCGAGCACGCGCCGTGGCACCCGGGCCGGTGTGCGCGGCTGCTGGTGGGCGACTTCCCGGTGGGATACGCCGGTGAGCTGCACCCGAAGGTCGTCGAGGCGATGGGCCTGCCGAAGCGGACCGTGGCCATGGAGCTGGACCTGGACGCCGTCCCGGTGGTGGAGAACCGGCCTGCTCCGCCGATGTCGCCGTACCCGCCGGTCCTGATGGATGTCGCACTGGTGGTCGACGAATCCGTGCCCGCGGCATCGGTGGAGAAGGCGCTTCGCTCCGGTGCCGGTGCGCGCCTGGAGGACGTCACGCTCTTCGACATCTACACCGGTGAGCAGATCGGCGACGGCAAGCGCTCGCTGGCGTTCAAGCTGCGGTTCCGGGACCCGGAGCGCACGCTGTCCAGCGAGGAAGCTGTCGAGCTGCGGGACGCGGCGGTGGCTGCTGCGGCGGAGGAGTTCGGGGCGACGCTGCGCGCGTGACGTGAGTGGCGCATTCCGGGCGCCGCTGATCACCCTGGTGACGTCAGTGGCGCCGTAAGTGGCGTCGTTCGCGCCGGACGCCTCGCTGAGGCCGGGACCGGGCATACCGTCGGGGCCATGACGATCATCGAGGAGCACCGGACCCAGTTCCGGAGAGATGGCCACGCGTACCGCCTCGAAGTGGTCGCGCAGCAGGAATCCGAGGCCGCCGAGCGGCAGGTCACCGTGCGGTTGGACGTGGCGGACCCGGAAGGCCGCCCGGTCGCGGCCGGCCAGGTCGAGGTGGCGGCC